>NZ_ANPF01000004.1:0-59509 GCF_000328325.1 Halobacillus sp. BAB-2008
GGAGGAAGCCGATACTCTGCTCGAACGTCTTCGCTCCCAGCCTCGGAATATCCTTAAGCTCGGAACGCTTCGTGAACTTCCCAAGCTCCTCCCGCTTCTTCACGATGTTATTCGCTACGGTCTTACTCAGTCCGGATACATACTGCAGAAGGGAACCGGAGGCGGTGTTTACGTTTACCCCTACTTGGTTCACCGCCGTCTCTACGACGAAACCAAGGGAATCATTCAATTTCTTCTGACTCACATCATGCTGGTATTGACCGACACCTATCGACTTAGGATCGATTTTGACAAGCTCCGCCAACGGATCTTGGACGCGTCGTGCGATCGATACAGCACTTCTCTCTTCGACTTGAAAATCAGGAAACTCTTCCCTTGCCAGTTTAGAAGCGGAATAAACACTTGCGCCCGCTTCGTTGACGATCATATAAGCAGCATCAAGGTCATGCTTCTGGATCAGATCTGCTATGAACTGCTCCGTCTCCCTGGAAGCCGTCCCGTTTCCTATTGCCATCAACTCGACCCCGTATTGCTTAAGGAACTGAAGAACCTTCTTCTCTGCTCCTGCTGTATCGTTCCTCGGTGCCGTCGGATAGATCACCCCGATATCGAGCACTTTCCCCGTTTCATCCACAACAGCAAGCTTACACCCGGTCCGGAAGGCCGGATCGATGCCCAGCACTACTTTCCCTTTTAACGGAGGTTGCAGCAGGAGGCTGCGCAGGTTGCTTGAGAACACTTCAATGGCCTGCTCCTCCGCCTGTTCCGACAGGGCATTACGGATTTCCCGCTCCACGGAAGGCTGGATCAGGCGTTTGTAACTGTCCTGAATGGCCGCAGCCAACAGCTCCCGCATCTTCCCTACCGTATTCCGGTGGATGACATTCCTCTCCAAGTACTGAAGGATCGCTTCTTCAGGAGGATGGATCGATACTTTCAATACCTCTTCTTTCTCGCCGCGGTTAAGCGCAAGAATCCGGTGGGAGACAATAGACCGTACAGGTTCCTGGTATTCATAGTACATCTCGAAGATACCCTTCTCGTCTTCTTCTGTCTTCTTGCCGGATGATTCGATCGTTCCCTTATCACGTGTCTGCTTGCGGACGCGCTCCCGGTAACCCGGATCTTCAGAAATCCATTCCGCGAGAATATCGTTCACTCCGGCTTCCACATCCTCCAGAGTAACAAGTTCCTTCTCCTCTGAAAGGAAGGCTTCCCCTTCCTTCTCAAAGTCCATGCGCTGCTTCTGCTCCCAAACCATCAAGGCGAGCGGTTCCAGCCCTTTCTCTTTAGCGACCGTGGCTCTCGTTCTTCTTTTCTGTTTATACGGCCTGTACAGATCTTCCACCCTCTGAAGCTGGGACGCCGACTCAATGTCTCGCTTCAATTCATCGGTTAACTTTCCCTGCTCTTCAATCAATCGGATGACTTCTTCTTTTCGCTGCATCAAATTCGTTACATAATTCCACTGATCCTCAACAGCTTTGATCTGTACTTCATCCAACCCGCCTGTCATTTCTTTTCGGTAACGGGCGATGAACGGAACCGTGTTTCCTTCATCTAATAATGCGATTACCTGCTTAATCGTTTTCTCATTCATTTTGGTTTGTTCGGCAACCAGTTTCGTTACTTCCGGCTGCACCATTACATCACTCAAAAAAAGACCTCCTTCAATGGCGTCTTCTTCATTGTATCAAATTACGCCGCTCCACACGCCACCGCCGCCGGAAAATATAGACAGGTACACAAAAACCCCTAGTCCCGCCACCATGGGATTCCAGGGGTTTAATCATATTCCATGACAATCAGTGTCGTATCGTCTTCCCGAAACTGTCCATACAGCTCTTGATAACGATGGGTAATCTGTTCCACACTTCTTGTTCTTGTCAATTCACTCGACAGCCGACGATCGTTGACGCCGTCTGAAAACATCAGGAAAAACATACCTTTCTCTGCTTTCCCGCGGGCTACCCGCAGTGGTCGGGGATATCCTGCCAAATAGCCGGCAAGCGGAATATTCCTGCTTCTCTTTCCATCCGCATCAATCGTAATGACACCGATGTTGCCGATCGAAGAATAAGAGTAGGTTCCTGTATGAAAGTCGATCCGGAGGATTCCAAGAACGACTCCGCGTTTGCCGACGAGTGCTTGATTACACTTTTTCACAAGCGCTTCAATTCCTAGATCAGGATTCCATTGAATAACCTTCATCACAGCATCCGCTGATTCCTTTGCCAACTCGCCGCTTCCTAATCCATCTGCAAGGGCGCAAAGGAAACCATCTTCCGTCTCTATATAGAAATAACTGTCTCCGCAGTGGTAATTGCCTTTTTTCGCTTTTTGAAAAACAGATAAATTCACGCGCTTACTCTCCTTTTCCACTAGAATACCTCTATGGATTCAGATTGCAAGGCTTCCCTCAACTTACGGAGTGCTCTTCTTTGCAGTCGGGAAACATGCATTTGTGATATTCCCAGTCGCTCTCCGGTGTCTTTCTGGCTCATGTTCTCAAAATACGTACACTGCAGTATTTCCTGCTCTCGTTCGCTCAGGATCGGGAGTATCTTCTCAAGCAGCATCTTTTGGTCGATGTTCGAATATCCATCATCCTGATTCCCGATTAAATCGAGAATGGTAACGGTACTCCCGTCGGAATCGGCTTCGATCTTCCTGTCGACGGACAAGGCTTTGTAGCTTTTGCCCATTTCCATCGTTTCCAGTACATCTTCCTCCGAAACTTCCAGATAATCAGCGATTTCTAACACAGAAGGAGAACGCTGCAGCATATTCGTCAATTCTTCGGCCGCTTTCTTAATCTTCGGGCCGAGTTCCTTAATCCGCCTCGGTACATGGACACTCCATGTCTTATCGCGGATGAACCGTTTGATTTCACCGATGATGGTCGGAATCGCAAAGGACTCAAAAGACTTTCCGAATTCCGGGTCGTACCTGCGGATGGCAGCTAGCAGACCCAGCATCCCCACCTGCACCAAATCTTCGTGGATCGTACTGTTCTTGGAATACTTCCGAGCGATGGATTCGACCAGGTCTTTATAAACAAGAACGATCTTCTCCTGTATTACCTCATCACGCGGGTGTTCTTGTAAATGTGCTATCCATTCATATACTTCATCATTGTGGTGTTGTGATTTGGTCGCCATCTTGACCCACCCCAGTTTCATGGAGGTATTTCGTCATTAAGACGATGACTCCATATTTACTGTTGATTTCAACTTTGTCCATCAATGCATCGATGAGGAACAGGCCGAAACCACCTTCGCGGAGCTCTTCAATATCATCATCCTGCTTGTACGGGCCGATGTCTTCTTTCACCTCGCCCAAATCAAAGCTTCCACCGTGATCTGCCACCATGACTTCCAAGCGGTCCTGATATACTCCAAAGCCGATCGTAATTTCGCCTTCGCCCGTTTCTTTATACGCATGCTTGACGGCATTCGTAATGGCTTCTGATATCGCCACCTTCAAATCCTCGATATCTTCGTAGGAAAAACCCATACGGTTGGCGATCCCTGACGTACTCAGACGAACAACCCCGATGTATTCTGCTTTGGCTGGTACTTTCACTTCGACAAAATCAAATGGTTCCATTATTACATTCCACCTTGCACTGTAGAATCAATCGTCATGATTTCGGTTAAGCCGGTGATTTTAAACAGACGATATACCCGGTCCTGCATATGGATAAGTCTCATTTCCGTTCCATGTTCCTTCGTGGACTTCAGGGCACTGATGAACACACCGAGACCTGTAGAATCCATATAGCTGACACTTCCAAAATCCACTTCGAGTACCTGACCTTGTTCTTTCGTCAAAGGAAGCAGCGTTTCCTTCAATTTAGGAGCGGTGAATGCATCTACCTCTCCGGATAAAACAACGGTCGTAACACTTTCTTTATTCGTAACATCTATAGTTAAGTTCATACCATTTACCCTCCTAAGATCCTAAAAAAGTCAATCACATCGATAGTACCCGTCCCAACAGGCCGTTAAACATTACGGCGCAGGATAATCAAAGTGAAATCATCGCGAAGCTGGAAGTCCTGCAAACGCTCGAAATGCTTGTACACATGGTCTACAATCCCTTGAGCAGGCAGGTGTGCGTACTGTTTGATGACGTGGAGAACTTCTTCCTGTTCGATGAACCGCTCCCCCTGACGGCATTCGGTCACACCATCTGTCAGAAGAATGATCATGTCTCCCTTTTCCACTTTCTTTTCATATTGCGAGTAAGTGACATCCGGTGAAACGCCGAGCACCAGGCCGGGAACGTCAATTTCCTCAAATTCGTCCCTGTCACTATGGTAATAGAAACCCGGTTCGTGACCGGCCGAGGAATAAGAGAAAGTGTGATCGTTGGTATCGTATAATCCGTAGAACATCGTAATGAACATGCTCGCATCGACGTTGCGTTCCACGACGCGGTTCAGGCTCCCAAGAATGACGCTCGGGTCCGTCCGCATTTCAGGAAAGCTGTCCATCGAATATTTGATCATCGACATACACAAGGCCGCCGGGACCCCTTTACCGATGACATCAGCGATAGCAATTCCGAGACTCCCTTTTTCGTCATCCACGAAGTGATGATAATCTCCGTTCATCTGCTTGGCCGGAACGCTCAGGGCTCCGACCTCTACTTCAGCAAGCTCCGGCTTAACTGTCGAAAGCAGCGTCTTCTGCATATTGGCAGCTACCGATATCTCTGATTTCAGCTCCAGCTGCTTTTCCCTGAGAGACTGATACTCCTGATAGGCAAGACCGTAGGAGATCATCGTTTCCAAAAGGAAGTTCATCGAAGATTGAATATACTCGGGCATATCCGGGTATATTTCTTGTAATGACTGAATGTGGACATTGATGATTTCTTCCGGTGAAATATTCTGCTGCATCGAATGCTTACTGAACTGCTCTGCCTGATACAGAGCCTGCTCATCTTTCGTCTTAATATACTCCTGCAAAAGTTCCTTATAATTCTCCAAATCGAGCTTCAATGTACTCATCAGTTATACCTCCTCTAACGGAGCCATTTAACAACTCTTATTTCCGTACCTTCCCCTTCTTCCGAAACGATATCGAAATCGTCCATCAATCGTTTCACTCCGGGCAATCCGGCACCAAGCCCTCCGGAAGTCGTAAAGCCGTCTTCCATCACCTGGCTGATATCTTTAATTCCGGGACCGCTGTCCATCGCAACAATCCTGATTCCTTTTTTGTTCATATCTTCCATCACTTCAAAACATACTTTCCCCGTTCCAGCATATAAGTATATGTTCCTTGCCAGTTCAGATATGGCAGTGGCAATCCGCGCTTGATCAACGGTGCCGAAACCGATTTTCCTGGAAATGTCCCGGCCCAGTTGTCGTGCCCCGACGATGTCCCACTCCTTTTTTATATTGACACAGGATTGGAAGTCCATACTCACTCCTCCAATTCCTGGCGAAGTTTAATCAGCCCTTGTTCTAAGTCTAATGCTGTAGGAACGTCTTGGAGATGGATACCCAAGTCTATCAGAGTCATGGCAACAGCCGGTTGGATACCTGTCAGTACGACCTTGGCACCCATCAAGTCGGACATGGTCACCACATCGCCGAGTACTTTGGCAATAAAGGAATCAATGATGTCCACAGACGTCAAATCGATGACGACCCCTGTCGCACCACTTTCATGGATCTTACTGAGCAAGTCTTCTTGAAACTGGATAGCTGTCTGATCATCCAAATCGATCTGGATAGAGATCAACAGATAATTATGAAGCTTCAGAATCGGTATTCTCACTGTTCTCACTCCTTATCTAGCGAATCAATCAATTTCTCAATATCCTCGTAGGTGTTTTGTGTATCTTCGATCCGGCGATTCGTTAATTCGAGCGCTGTTTGAAAACCTTTTCTCAAGGAGCTCTTCGTAGGGAACTTCCCTAAATCGATACCAAGATTGACGATGGTCTGGGCAATTTCCGGACGTATCCCTACCAATATGCAGCGGGAACCGATAAGACGGACCGCTTCTGCCGCCTGGATGATGTGGTGGGCAACCATTGTATCGACGACCGGAACTCCGGTAATGTCGATCAGCACGACTTCCGCATTGTGCTTGATGACCCCGTCCAGCAGGTTCTCCATAATGAGCTTGGCACGTTCTGTGTCGATCGTTCCGATAAGCGGCATGATCGTAATGTTTTCCATGACAGGAATGAGCGGAGCTGAAAGTTCCTGAAGAGCGACACGTTGAAGGGAAACGATGTGTTCCCAGCTCCCGGAATACTCATTAACAAGGCGGTTGATGATCGGATCCACCCAACCGTCCACTTCCTTCAGTACCCTGGAGAAATAATCCGAGTCTATTTGATCCGACTGGTTCAGGATGAAGCCGGTCACCACGCGGCGGAATACCTGCATCCCATCTGTCAGATAGCTCAGCGGCCAGCCTAAGTTAATCAGCCGCTCCGAGAAATCGTCCAAATCGGAGGACAACCCCTGTTTTTCAATGCTGGAGAAAATGACATTGACGAATTCCCTGTTTGTACTTTCGAACATTTCGTCGGAAATCGTCGACGTATAGTCGTTCTGCTTATGTGCATTCACTTCTTCCAACCACATTTTTACTATGTCATCACTATACTCGATTACTACGTTCTTCAATCGTTCGTCCATTTTTTCAAACCTCCGCCTGTATTACCCTTCTATAATTCCGTTCTAATAATATTTGAATATAATATTAACAAAAATAAGCGAATTATCATACCTTCACGCATTAAAAAATCACGCCATCATCATTACCCTTATAAATCTTATTATAAACTATAAACGTAAAAAAAATAAAGTTACCTTTATCCAGGCAACTTTATTATGGAATAGCTTAGACGGATCAGAAATCGATCAAACCGAGACTGATCTGCAAGGATTTGTTCACTTGCTGCATCATCGGTTCATCCAGTTGAGTAATCTTGTCGGTCAAACGCTGTTTATCAATCGTTCTGATTTGTTCCAATAGGATCACAGAGTTTCGTTCGAACCCGTATTTTTCTGCGTTAATTTCTACGTGTGTAGGGAGTTTGGCTTTTTGTATTTGCGCAGTAATCGCGGCGACGATTACCGTAGGGCTAAAACGATTACCAATATCATTTTGGAGGATGAGTACAGGACGAACCCCGCCTTGTTCGGATCCCACGACCGGGGACAAATCAGCGAAATAAACGTCTCCTCGTTTGACTATCACCGGCTTCACACCCCGCTCACTAATTGCTCCAGGGTGTGGTCTGCCTCCTCTTCAGCTTGGAACGCTTCTGAAGCGATGTTGAGATTGATTTTCGCCATTTCCATGTAGCCTCTACGCATGGATTCTCTTATATGACGCTGTTTCTTTTCACGCAAATACATTTTCGTTGCTTGACACATGAAATCGCTCCGATCACTGTTTTCGAGTTGAATGAAGCCATCCACTTCATTGAGTAGGTTATCCGGAATCCGGATGACAATCTCCTGCATGCTATCGGACAAAACCATACACCTCCACCATCTTCTCTCAAAAGAAACCAGTCAATTAGTCCACTCTAATCTTATCAAACGGGAGTGTCCATTGCAAAGGAGTGTTGGAATTTTTTCGTGAATCATGGAACCTGTTATCCTTACATAGGGAGAATTGTCCAATCCGCGTCAGAGAGCGTTTTTGACATCTACGATCCTGCCATCTTTCACGTACACACGCGGTACCCGGCTGCCGATCATACAAGGCACCTCGTAATTGATGGTATCCAACCTGGCGGCTATGTCATCTGCGGAGATCTCCTGATCCTCCTGTTTACCAATTAAGGTAACCTTTGTCCCTATAGGATATTCCTGATCCAGCCGAATCATGAGTTGATCCATGCAAATTCTTCCGACAATCGGATGGCGCTTTCCGTCAACCAGCACGTCCATCCCCTGCAATTTCCTCGTCCAGCCGTCCGCGTAACCGATCGGTACGGTGCCGATCCACTCGGTTTCCTGCGCCTTATACGTGGCACCATAACTGACTGCTTCACCGGCTTCCAATTGTTTCACGTGAATCAATTGACTGTGCAGCGACATCGCGGGCTGCAAATCAATCGGACGTTCCCGCTTCACATCCTGCGACGGATATAAACCGTACATGCTGATACCAAAACGGACAAAATGGGCCGTTTTTTCCGGAAAGCGCATGCTCGCTGCGCTGTTACTCGTATGAATTTCGACATTTTCCTGCCATTTTCCTTCAAAATGAGCGAACAATTCATCAAAGCGGCGCTGCTGCTCCTCCAAGTATGTCGTATCTGCTTCATCAGCTGTCGCAAAATGGGTGAAAAGCGCTTCTAATTGGAAGTTCGGCTGCTCATCGATATAAGGAAGGATTTCATCCAGCTCGGCTTCCGATCGTACTCCGATGCGCCCCATCCCTGTGTCCAACTTCAAATGTATACGGAGCGGCCGTTCCAATGCCTGCTCTCCAGCCTGATCCAGCCACTCCCGCTGAAATACGGTGACGGCGATATCATGGACGGCTGCCAGTGCCGCATCTTCCGGACGAATCCAGCCCATGACGAGCAGCGGGGCTGTCACACCCGCTTCTCTTAGTTTCAACGCTTCATCCAGGATCGCGACGGCAAGGCCTTCCGCTCCTGCTTCCAAGGCAGCCTCTGCCACCTGGATATCTCCGTGTCCGTAGGCGTCCGCCTTGACAACCGCATAGATTTTCTTTGAAGAGCCGAGACGCTCCTTCAATTGATGGATATTCTGTGCAATATGGTTCAGATTCACTTCTACGTAAGTATCTCGATAGTAACTCATTGGCAAAACGTCCGCTCCTCTGCAACTAATGTATCTTCCTATTATTGAATGATTGCCGGGGACTGTCAAATCGCATAAGGGGGAATCTTTAGAGGTACGGAAAATAAAAATAAAGCAGACCGTTAAGCCTGCTCCAACCAGCGACTATTTCACCATGTCTCCATTATAGATGGAGCTTGCTACCGAAATCATTTCATCCTTCGTCAATTCATTGCTGGCAAGCTGATACGTGGTTCCGTCCTGCGTCCATTCCAGACGGTTATTCTCCATCGCACCGATTACGCCGCCTTCAAGCTGAACCGGGTCACCGTTCACCTGTACGGAGAATAATGCGCTTGCGGCTTCCACCTCTGCTTTCTCCTGGACAAGCGTGAAATTCTTCTCGCCGGCATAGCTCATAATGATCCGCTTGCCGTCATCTGTTTTGACTTCCTGCTCTTCTGCAAGTTCTGCACCGAATGTCTCTTCCGGATACAGCACTTCTTCAAGCTCTTGTCCTTCCATGTTCGCAACAGGTGCTTCCGTCGGTGCCATCGCCATATTCTTATCTACATCAAAGTCCTCTTTCTTCAAGGAATCATCTTTGGCGAAATTGGCGAATTGGACTTCCACCAGTGCGTTCATATCCTGATCAAATACTTGAACCATGACGGGCTGGTAAGACTTTTTGTCGAAGAAGATCTTCTGATAAGGGAGAGTCTTATTGTTTTGGTAGTTGGTCTTCGTCTTGAATTCATAATATTTATCCGACGTCGTGAATTCGGCATCATCATCTGCCTTGATGTCATTCAACAAAGACGCATATAAATAAGGCTGGCTCGTGTTCTGCGGCCATTCACTCTGGAACTTGAAGCTCTTGTTCAAGGCAGGTGTCAACACATAAACGCCGCTGTCATTCTTCAGGATGATCTGGCTTCCCTTCTCATCCTTGTCGCTGTTCAATTTCACCCGATAGAAATCATCTTTCTTATGCCACACTTGAATATGGTATTTCTGCTCTGCCTTGCCGGTTTTCATCTTCATGTTTGCTTCGGTCTTATAGCCTGCCATTTCCTCCGACTGCTTCTCCAGCTTCTTGACAACATCCTCTTTAGACTGGGTGCCGCAAGCTGCCAGTGTACCTAAGACGAACAAACTGAATAGTAGAATCAGAAAACGTCTTTGCATAAGACACAACTCCTTTGTCTCTACTTAAGGACAAAGGGAACGAAATCATGAGAATGTACGAAACGTTCGGGACAATCCTTCAATGACATCCGTCGCAAGCAAATCGACATTCGATCGATCTGATTCCACAAGAAGGTCTGCTGTCCGGCCGTGAACAAAACAGCCGTCGCAGACGGCATCCAGCACATCCGCCCCCTGCATGATCATAGCAAGCAGGATTCCGGACAAGACATCACCACTGCCGCCTTTAGCAAGACCCACATTACCGGAAGTATCGACACGCTGCCGCCCGTCCGGTGACGTAATGATAGTAGAAGGGCCTTTCAGAACAAGATAGACGCCGTATTTTTCTGCGAATGCACGTGTAAGAGAAAAGGGAGATTGCAGCACTTCTTTTACAGACAGACCAAGTAAATGCGCAAATTCTCCTGGATGTGGAGTCAGTATCGTCGGGTACTGCCGGCTTCCTACCGCTTCAAGAAAAGCTTTGGCATGGTACAAACCGTCCGCATCCAGAAGCAGAGGAGCTTCCGCATGCCGGATGATTTCACCTACGAGAGATTCTTTGGAATCCTCCCTGCCAAGCCCCATGCCGACAGCAATGCCATCATATCCTTCCAGATTACCTTGGACTTGTCCACGGAACAAGTCTACGAATGTCGCCTCTTGGACGAAAGAGGCAATGGCTGGAACGGCTTCTTTTTCGGTACCGACAGCTACCAACCCCGCTCCGCTGCGCAGAGCAGCTCTTGCCGACATGGCTATTGAACCCGGCATGAGCGCAGATCCTCCGATGACCAACCCTTTTCCATGTGTTCCCTTATGTGCATGAGCATCCCGTTTCGGCAGCGTCTCTTGAACTTCCTGCTCCCTCCACCATCTACGCCGGATATCCGGAAGCAGCGGTTTTGGAAGACCGATTTCGACGACAGACCATTCGCCATAGAACGGCTGGGTCTGCTGCAGGAACGCACTAAGCTTCGGCGCTTCGATGATGGACGTATAGTGAGCCCGGTACCCGTCGAATTCCTCGTCCGTTTCACCTGCGGGGACTCCAGTAGGAATATCCACTGCCAATCGCAGGACGTCTGCTTCGTTACAGAGGTGGGTGATCGAGGCGATCGGCTCTTTCAACCGCCCTTTGACCCCTATACCGAGAATCGCATCCACGCAGATATCCGATTCCTCCAGCAGAGCTGCGATCGCAGCCGTTTCCGGACAGACCGTACACCTGTATCCGGACGCCTCGAACAACCGTTTATGTTCCAAAGCGTCGCCACGGATCTTATCATCCGGCACCACCTGCACGACCTCCGTCTGACAGCCCAGGTTCATCAACGTCCGGGCAATGACGAAACCGTCTCCCCCGTTGTTTCCACCTCCGATTAAGACGACAACCTTCTGTTGAGGTTCGATCCGTTTCAGAAAGTCATAAGCGACGGCACGTCCTGCATTCTCCATCAACAGTCTGCCGTCTATTCCCGCTTCCATCGCCAACCGATCCCGTTCGTACATTTCATGTGCGGTCACAATATCCAATTCGTTCCCTCCTACCCGCATTACAATGTTATGAGACAACCTATGTAATTATGTCTTATGCCTATACCTCACGTGTTCCTTTCCAAAACCACCTGAGCAATGGCGTGCTGACTGCTGTGGCTGATCGACACCCAGATCTTCAAGTGCTCCATTCCCCGAACCGATGCTTGAGGAGCCCCGTCTCAGCCGAAGAAATTTCTATATCTTGAAAGCCTGTTTTTCCGATTCCCGTTCCCAGTGCCTTCGCACAGGCCTCCTTGGCAGCAAAGCGGCCGGCAAGAAATTCGACGCGTCTTCCTTCATTCAGCATTTCGTATCGCTGATATTCGTTTTCCGTCAATATTCTTTGAACAAAACGGGGATTTCGCTTTATACTTTGATTAATACGATCCAACTCAATGATGTCTATTCCAATTCCTTCTATCATGCCTGCATCTTCCTTTATCTTCATTCTAAACACAGTATACCCGATGATGAGGGAGATAAAAAAAGAATACGAAGTACCCTATATGACTACATTGACAATAAGAAGGTCTTTAAAAGGAGACGAATCGAATGTTTGTACGTACAGAAAGCTTTAAGGAATTTCTGAAATTCTACCCTGTCATATCATTTCTAGTCGGACTCCATCTCGTCCTATGGTTACTGATGGACTTCCTGCAGCTGGGATTCGCTCAAGAGTGGAAAGCCTGGGGGATGGGAGTGAACGTCTTCGTTCTTAACGGAGAATACTGGCGGCTGGTGACACCGATCTTTCTTCACGCCGGCTTCGCTCACGCATTGTTCAATTCCTTTTCTCTCGTCCTCTTCGGCCCTGCGCTGGAGCAGATGCTCGGGAAGGTGAAATTTATCGCTCTCTACCTTTTCGCGGGTATCGCCGGGAATGTCGGAACGTTCATCGTTGATCCTTCCGCCTACTACGCCCACCTTGGTGCGTCAGGAGCGATTTTCGGGATATTCGGGGTCTATATCTTCATGGTCTGGAACCGAAAACACTTGATCGATCAAGCCAACTCTCAAATTATCGGTGTCATTGTGGCATTAGGTTTGTTTATGACCTTCGTCCGACCGAACATTAACATTCTCGGCCACCTCTTCGGATTGATCGGCGGATTCGCCATCGCTCCTGTCGTTCTCCGGAATGCCCGCCCCTTCTCCATCTGGCAGGTAAGGCGCAGCACGAAACGGAACGACGGCGACATTCATTTCGATCCGGACCGCTGGCGCAAAAAGAAATTCAGCAGCAGGCAGACAGGGAAATATATCGTGGGGGGAATCATCCTGTTCCTCGTCCTCATAGCCCTGCTGAACAGATAAAAAAAAAACGATCAGCACCTCTCTCAAGAGGGCTGATCGTTTTTTTATCAGCTGCGGCCTTTACTTTGGAAGCTGCGCTGTTTTCCGCCTTTACCGTTGAAGTTACGGTTGCGGGATTTATTCTTACTGTTGAAGTTACGGTTACCGCCACCACGGTAGCCGCCCTTCTTCTTGCTCTTATCACGCTGGGCGTTCTTCACGCTGATCGGTTGAACATGAGATAGACGAACCGGAACTTCACTGCGTTCTTTCGTCATCATCTTCAGTGCTGCAGCGATCAGGTCTGTGGAATCATGCTGTTGAAGCAGCTCATCCGCCGCCTGCTTGTAATTCTTCAGATCATTCTTCTCGATCATTTCCAGAAGCTTCTCGACCGCAACTTTCTGCTGCCCACGCGCTGCTTCTTCAGAAGAAGGAACTTTCAAACGTTCTACTTTCTTCTTCGTGATCTTTTCGATCAAGTGCAGTTGGTCTTTCTCTCTCGGTGTGACGAAAGAAATTGATTTACCTTTACGACCAGCACGTCCTGTACGGCCGATACGGTGAACATAGCTTTCCGGATCTTGCGGAATATCGAAGTTGTACACGTGAGTTACATCGGAAATATCCAGACCACGTGCTGCTACGTCTGTCGCCACAAGGATTTCAATACGTCCGCGCTTGAACTTGTTCAATGTGGACATACGCTTTCCTTGAGTCAAATCTCCGTGGATTCCTTCTGCACTGAAGCCGCGTGCCTGAAGACCGTCAGCAACTTCGTCAACACGGCGTTTCGTACGGCCGAAGACGATTGCCAAAGAAGGATCATGGATATCAAGAAGACGAGTCAAAGTATCGAACTTATGCTTCTCCGGAATTTCCACGAAGAACTGCTCGATGTTTTCCACAGTCATTTCTTTTGCTTTAACTTTTACTTCTTCCGGGCTGTTCATCAGCGTTGTCGCGATATCACGAATCTCTTTCGGCATAGTTGCGGAGAACAGAAGCGTTTGGCGTTCTTCCGGAAGGGCCTTAAGAATGTCACGGATATCATCGATGAAGCCCATGTTCAGCATTTCGTCCGCTTCATCAAGAACCGCTGTGTGAACACTTTCCAATTTAATCGTTTTACGACGGATGTGGTCAAGTAGACGACCAGGTGTCGCAACGACGATGTGGTTGTTCTTCAGGGCGCGGATTTGGCGTTCCATGTTGGACCCACCGTAAATCGGAAGGACACGGACACCTTTTCCTTTACCTAGTCGGTTCAATTCCTCTGCTACCTGAATAGCCAGTTCCCTTGTCGGGGCGATGACAAGACCTTGAACGGCTTTCACCTGTTTGTTGATTTTCTCCAGCATCGGAATACCGAATGCCGCCGTCTTCCCCGTACCTGTCTGCGCTTGGCCAATAACGTCTTTCCCTTCAAGTCCTAGAGGGATGGTCTGTTCTTGGATTGGTGTGGTTTCTTCAAATCCCATCACATCTAATGATTTTAGAATGGGGTTTGATAATCCTAGTGATTGAAATGTTGTCACAGTAATTTCATACTCCTTTGTTTTTAAATCTTCTACCTATATACATGTAAAAAAAGCCTTCTGCCACAGGAAACGGGAGAGGCTTCTCTGGTATCTGCCTGATAGATTCATTCATCATAACATATATAACATCATTAATTCTACACATTTCCGCTGTGCTTTTCAAACCCAATAATGATAAAATTAGTAAAAATCGATGTGTTATGAAGGAGGATTCGCTTGAATAAACCTCCGTTTCATCCTTATTTAATTGTATTCATCGGTGTTATTTCCATTTCCACTTCCGCCATATTCGTAAAGGCGGCGGGTGATGCCCCCGCATCGATCATCGCTTTTTACCGACTGCTGATGGCCGTATCCATCATGGCCCCTTATGTAGTATGGAAACATATAGATGAAATCAAACACCTTCACGTGAAAGAATGGCTTTTGACGACTATTTCCGGTATTTTCCTTGCCTTCCACTTCATTTTCTGGTTCGAATCACTGAACTATACCAGTGTGGCAAGCTCCGTCGTCCTCGTATCCCTGCAGCCTGTCTTCGCCTTTATCGGTACCTTCCTTTTCTTCAAAGAGAGGTTTACGACCGGAGCGGTGATGAGCTTGATCATCACCATCACAGGAAGCGCTATCATCGGGTGGGGGGACTGGCAGCTGAGTGGACAGGCCCTGTACGGCGATTCGCTGGCACTCCTCGGAGCGGTGATGGTGACTGGGTACTTTCTGCTCGGCCAGAAATTGAGACAGAGGCTTTCTTTAATGGCCTATACCTTCATCGTGTACGGAACGGCTGCCGCTACATTATTCCTTTATAATACGGCCTTCTCTTTTCCCTTCACCGGGTACGACGGTCGGCAGTGGACGGTTTTCTTATGTCTCGCCATCATCCCAACGTTCTTCGGGCATACATTGTTCAATTGGACAATCCGATGGCTCAGCGCCGCAACCATATCCATGGCTGTCTTATTAGAGCCGGTCGGCGCGGCGGTTCTTGCTTATTTCTTCCTTGGAGAACTTATAACTTGGTCTCAGTTCCTCGGAGGCAGCATCGTCCTCTTCGGGTTAATGTTGTTCCTACTCAGCACGACCATTACGTATTCCAAGCGCATCAAACATAAGACTGGAAAAAGCTGACCTTTGCAGGATGGCGCTTTCATGTCAGAATAGAAAGACGATAAATTCGAGAGCAGGTGACTATATGACGATTCAATTGATCATTGACGGCGGCGGAGATGTTCCGCAGGAAATGATGGATCGATACGAAATCAAATCCGTTCCTTTGAACATTCATTTTGGAGAAGAAAGTTATAAATCAGGGGTGTCCATCGACCTCCCTACCTTTTACGAGAAGATGAAACAATCGGACGAGCTCCCCCGTTCTTCCTCCCCGAGCCCGAATGACTTCTATGAAACGTATAAAGAAATCGACGCGCATCGGCCGATTCTCGTCCTCTCGATGACCAGGGGACTCAGCAGCACCTACGACAGCGCTGTAATGGGGAAAGACATGCTGCTTGAAGAGCAGCCGGACAGGGAAATCAAGGTTTTGAACACGAAAACCGCTTCCTGCGGCATCGCCCTGCTCGTTCATGAAGCACAGCGGAAGATTGAGGAAGGACTTTCTTTCGAAGCAGTCGTATCTCATATGGAAGAACGAATTGAGAAGACGACGACCTTGTTCCTTTTGAAGACACTCGAAAATGTCATCAAAGGCGGACGATTGGATAAAATGAAAGGCGCAATCGCTAAGACGTTAAACATCAAACTCTTAATGAGAGCCAGCGAAGACGAGGGATCGGTGGAAGTCACAGAGAAAGTCCGCGGCGATAAGAAAGCCCTTCGTCGGTTCATCGAGCAGATTGGAGAATATGCCCATAACGTCGAAGACCGCATCATCGCTCTTTCCCATTCCAATGATGAAGAGCGTGGACGGAAAGTATTAGGCGCCATCCAGGACCGCTATCCGTTCAAGAACAGTTTGTTCATGGACGTCGGACCTTTGATTTCCACCTATGCAGGAGAAGGCGGTCTCGTTATCGCATTCTTCCGCGACTAACTATCGTTGACCGGGAAAAACCGGGCGCGGAAAGCGTCCGGTTTTTTTCATGCTTTCAAGAAGCTTATCCCTTTCAGGAAAAACCGATAAATCCACTCCATCATATGAGAATCTACAGGTGAAAGACCGGTGCGGCCGGTCACGAAGGTACAGTGCTTCTAGGATGGACGAAATCGAGCACTTCATCGAAAAGTTCCTCCTGATCATCGCCATGACAGATCAAATGCTTCGATTTCTTTAAGAATACCAATTCCTTCTCCACCGACGGTATTTCTTTCTCTAAGTAAAGCGCCGCCTTCTTCGGCACCATGCCGTCCAGCTCTCCCTGAATGATCAATACCGGACAACGGACATGACGAAGGTACGGCCTTGTAAACTGGACACACTTCATAAACTCGAAGGTGGAAAATAAATAAGTATCCTTCAACTTCTTCTTATATCGAAGGAACAGCTCATTAGAGGAAAGGACTCCTTTCCACGCATCGAACACCATTTCTGCCACATCCTTATACATCTGCGGCAGGCTGACATACTTCCCCGCTGCCGACAGCAGCACAAGCCTGTCAAGACGGTATTTAGCCGTCAAGTATGCCGCAATCATTCCTCCCATCGAAAAGCCGATAATATAAACTTTATCATTGCGTGTCATCATATCAAGCAGGGTGAGTTCCGCCGTCGCAATCCACTCCTGATAATAATGCCCCTCCAAATCCAAGTCTTCTCCGTGCCCGGGGAGTGTCGGATTGGCTATTTCCCAGTCCGTGCGCTTCTTCAGGAAGTCAACGAGAGGTTGTACCTCCTCCGGGCTTCCCGTATACCCGTGGATACACAAACATCCGATAGTCATCATCTTCTCCTCCAGATTGTCATCATATTGTATAGAAAAAGACGCGCACTGCAGCAGCGCGCGTTACTTGAAGCCTTTAACGAATGAGCCGAGACCTTTGACTATCGGACTCACCTGCTGCATCGTTTTCACGACCTGCCCGGTCGTCGACATCATCTTATCGAAATCAAGCTGCCCTTCTTCATTCTGAAAATATCCCATGACTCCTTTAGGAATCGAGGAAGCGTCAAAAGAGGCGGATTGTTCTCCGGTCTCAGTATAACCCGGATAATTGTAACTATTCATGAAGGGCTGTTGCTGCTGGTACGGCATATAGGAAGCATCTGTGTACATAGGATAACCCCAGTTACCTCCCTGGTTTGAATACATCGGATAATTATTCTGACGATAGGCGGTTTCAGTCGGATAATAGTACCAACCATTGGAATAGGTTTGGTAAGGATCTTGGTACATGTCAGGTCCCACCTTTACATTATTTACTTCAGCCTATGTCAGAAGACGAAAAAAGTGTAAAAAAAACAAGTGATTTCCCATCACTTGCACCACTTCAAGAAAAATTCATGGAATCTGTGTCCACGAAGAAAGTCTCGTCTGATCTTATTTTCAATGCTTGCTTCAGCTTACGTTCCTGAAAACCGAGGATCTTCTCACCATCTATGAAAGTGGCAGGCGTGCCATAAATCTTCTTGCTCTGTAATTCTTTGAAATACTCTCTGTTCTCAGAAATGTTCTTCTCTTCATATTCGACATTCCAATCCGAGAGCTTCTCCAGCACACGCGCACAATGGGTACAATCATTACTGGTATACACGATGACGTTCCGCTTACCCAAGCTTCTCCCTCCTTACATCTTTCCTTACGCCTATTAATTCATACCCGTTCCGTTTAGCTTTAAACATGAAATCCCTTCCTGAATTCCCATAGAAAAAGACAGAGGGTAATCCCCCCTGTCTCCCTATCCAAGCCATCTTTCATAAAGATGATCGATTTCCGTCTGCAGCTTTGCTGTTCCGGTATCCTCTCCGCCCTTTCGCTTTCGCTCTTCCAGCTGCTGCTCCAACTGCTGAATCTGCTCTTCCAGAGGGAGTTCCACCTTCTCCGGCTGCGATGGTTGTGTCGGGTCTTTCTTTTGTTTCTCATCCAGACTTTCCAGCCATTCGTTACGTGTTTCCTCATACGTGCCGATCCGGCGCTTTAACTGTCCATTCATCATGTACGCTGTTTCTGTAAAGCAGCGGTTTAAGAACCAACGATCATGAGAAACACCAATGACCGTCCCGTCGAATTGATTCAACGCCTCCTCCAAAACCTCCTGCGATTCCACATCCAAATGATTGGTAGGTTCATCGAGGATCAAGAGTTGGATATCCAGATGCATGAATACAGCAAGCTTCAGACGCATCTGTTCTCCCCCGCTTAAATGACGGAGCTTCCGAAATACGTCGTACCCATAAAACAGAAATCCAGCAAGATGATGACGGGCCTCTCCTTCTGTCACACGAATCTGCTCCCTGTAGAAATCGATCAGACGCCGGTCACCGTCCACCCCTTTTAACGGTTGCTGCGGCAGATAGCCAATTCGAAGGTCCGGCGCCCGCTTGATCTCTCCATGATCGGGCTTCTCTTCTCCTAACAGCATTCTAAGCAGTGTCGATTTCCCGCTTCCATTCGCCCCGACAATCGCCAGTCGGTCCTGATAACGGACATGCAGATGAAGGTCCTCCAGGATGGTATCATTCTGATATGCTTTATACAGGCTGCGGACGACGAATACATCTTTCCCTGATCGGTCTCCTGCATCAAGGCGGAGCTTCATCTTCTTCGGATCGAGAATCGGTTTATCGAGTTTTTCCATCCGTTCCAGCGCCTTCTCCATACTTTTGGCTTTCTTGAACAATTTCTCATTCGGAGGATTGGCTTCATTCGCCCATTGTCTGAGTCTGCGGATGGCTTCTTTCATTTTCTTTATTTTCTTCTGCTGCTCTTCATATTGATGGAATTCGGCAAGCAGCTTCTCTTCCTTCTGCTTTTCGAAAGCAGAGTAATTTCCCTTATATACATCCACCGCTCCAGCTTCCAGATCCATGATATCCGTGGCGACCCGGTCGAGGAAAGAGCGGTCGTGGGAAATCGCACAGACCGTTCCGCTGTACTGGAGCAAATAGGACTCGAGCCATTCGATAGCAGGGAGATCGAGGTGGTTCGTCGGCTCATCCAATAATAGAACGTCCGGCTCTTCGAGAAGCAGTTTAGCGAGACCGAGCTTCGTCTTTTCTCCTCCGCTTAAATCATTGACGCTCCTATTAAGAAGAACCGTGATTCCAAGGCCGCCTGCGACCTGTCGAATGGAGGAATCTATACCATATCCTCCAAGCCTCGTGTACTCCTCCTGCAAATCCCCATATTCCTCTATGGCCCGTTCCAGCTTCATCGGGTCCGTCATCTCTTTTTCCAGCAGCTTCATTTTCTCTTCCATTCGGATCAAGGATTGGAAGGCTTGGCGCAGGTAAGATTCCGCTGTATCTTCCCAAGCGGATGGAATCTGTTCCAGATAACCGATTTTCAACCCTTTTTGGATGAAGATATCTCCGCCGTCTATATCCTCCTGTTTCAGCACGATCCGGAACAGAGTGGATTTCCCACTCCCGTTCCTGCCTACGAGTCCAATCCGCTGCTGTGCCTTCCATTCCGTATTCAAACCTTCAAACAATACTTCGCCACCGACGATCTTATTTATATCTTTTAATGTAATTATCATCATTACGTTCCTCCTAAAGACAAATGAAAAAAGCACAAAAAAAGCCAGAGGTCCCGTTACCTCTGACTTTGGCTTTCTTATATGATCAGATATGAGACGTTACATTCCTTCCTATTCAGCTGTTTTTGGACATACGTGTCCCTGTGGCAGCTGAATCATGAATAATTGCACGACGCAGATAATTCAATTGGTAATCAAGCGTGTGCATCTGTAACATCTTCATACCTCCTTTGTCTTTAGTCTACTTGTCATTTTACAAAAGAATCAGATAATTGTCTACTCCTGTTGTGCGTCGGCGTATTTACCGAGCTTCTTCAGAAGGTTGATCGCCTGGCGTTTCTCCTCATCGGTCAAGCCTCCGAGAATCGACTCGATCCGCTTCCAATGGTCAGGAAAGATACTGTGCAGGAGCTCTCGGCCCTTGTCCGTAATGGAAGCGAAGGTGATCCTTCTGTCGTTAGGACACGGCACCCGCTCCAAGTATTTCTTCTTCTCCAGCTTGTCCACCACATAAGTGATACTGCCACTCGCGAGCAATATCTTCTCTCCGATTTTCTGGAGCGGCTGCGGTCCTTGATGATAAAGCAGTTCCAGTACCCCGAATTCCGTCGGGTTCAATTCGTAGCGTTGTATATCATCCTTCACCAGATCGGATATCGTCCGCTGTGCTTTTGACATAACGACAAACAGCTTCAGCGAAGGGTCTTGTTTCTTTTCTTTATATAACTCTTGTTCGTTCATGACGTCCGCCCATCCTTTTCCATGATCAGGCTTTCCGGTTCCCGCTCCTCATCGTCTGCGGGGACTGAGAACACGATGCCTGCAATAGTAGATAGTATAAGTTTAACAAATTTGCTCTGTCAAACCATCCCACCTTGGGAAATAAATATTCCGGTCAATTTCCCGGGCCGATGTGCAGCGCCTCCGGTCCCCCACCGAGAAAAGTGAAATGGGCAGGCAGGACCTCTATGCTCGTCGGTGTTTTTCCCTGAATTTCCCCGTCCATATCCACCGCTTCCTCTGCTTCCGTTTCTATCTTGATTTCCCTGCCTTGTCGATGGAAAAGCTCCTGGAATTCCCGATCTTCGGCCGAAGGTTTACCCGCGTTCAACAATTCCCGGAAAAACGTCAGATTCGAGTTCTTCACGATTAACACATCCAGTTTGCCGTCCTGAAGATGGATCGTAGGAAGCGGCACCCGTCTTGTTCCGATGAACTGCCCATTCATGACCAGCACCATCACCGCTTCGCCATCGATCTCTTCCCCATCCACCGTCACCTTGAAGCGGAATGGGTCGGCTTCATTCATCGTCTTGAAGGCACTGATGAAATAGCTGAGTACACCCAATCGGTTCTTCTGGTTCGGATCAATGTTCGTCGATGTCTGTGCAACAAGACCGATCCCCCAGAAATTGATGAAATACCTGTCGTCCGTCTTCCCGGCATCCACCGACAATTCCTCACCTGTTATGATCGCTTTCGCTGCCTGCTGCAGCCTCTGCGGAGTATCCAATACGCGGCTGAAATCGTTGCAGGTGCCTCCCGGCAGCACACCGATGACCGGGCGCTTTTCCAGTTCCGCCAGGTGATTGATACATTCGTGAACTGTCCCATCCCCACCAAAGATGAGAAAGACATCCACTTCCTCTCCGAAGCGGCGGCATACTTCCCCGACTTCTTCCACCTCGAACGTCTGAATGACACGAAGCTCTGCAATTTCCCTGCTTAAGGAAGGAAGCGTCTGCTGCAAAGCCGTATCCAGTTCCGCTTCCTCTTTATTTCCATTATATAAGAAAATACCACGCTGATATCGAGGCATGACTATCCCATCCTTCCTCCTATCATAATTGACTATTTTCCATCCTTTGAAACCACTCCCTCTCTTTTTATCGCTTCCCAGAACCGCTCCGGCTCATCCAGGGTCAGGTAGATGCGATCCACCCGCTTCTTGAGCCCGAAGAAAAGGTGTACATCCACAGCGTCTGCAAGCTCCAGCACAAGCTGCGGAGGCACCGGTTCGAATCCCGCCAGACCGAGGTGAACGGCGCGCTTATCCTTTCGCCAGCGCTCATCACCCGCTTCATATACAGCCAGTTCCTTTATATCAACCGTATCGATCACTGTATGGAAACGAAGTCCTTTTTGAATGTGGAGACGGTCATCCTCAAGAATAACCGGAGACTTCCGGATTGCCTGGTAGTCTCCGATCAGGAAAAGCAGGGCATACATATCAAGCACCGTCGCTATCCATGCGGCCGTGTGGCTGTACTGCATAAGCATGACGTGCACGGCAATAATTTCAATCAGCATTGCGTGGACGAGCATGAGAAACACACCGAAATACTCGCTGCGCTGGTGATAGCTGAAGCTGTTCGGCGCAGGAGGAACGCGATCGAATCGAGGAAACAAAGCGTAACGAACAGCAGAGACGTCTGTTGCAAGAAATCCGCTTAACCGGGAGAAGGTACGGCCTCTCCCTTCCAGATCTAAGGTCCGCTTATTCGCGGCGAAGATGCGTGGAAGGAGATGAGGATATTCCTGGGATGCTCCTTGAAAGTGACGCTTCCATTCCGGGTATTTCTTTACGAACAAGACGATCATCCCTATTTCAAAGAGGACGACAGCCGCCTCCAGAATCAAGACTGATACATTCAACAGGAATAACTCTTCCTTTGCGTAATCAGGAACAATCCAATGGATGAAAAGAAGACCGAGTAAAATCATCGGCGCAAATACAGACAGCGTCGGTTTCCTTCTCAATAGAAAGGTGAAGACGACAACAGGCAGAACCACCATAACGTCAAGCACCGTCCCCCATACGAGCAGGGGATCCACCCGCCCCGTCCATTCCCATTTTTGAATAGCTATATTGGATCCAAGCAGCAGGAAAATAAATACCAAAGCGATATAGAAGGACTTCGATTTACGCTCTATTAATCCACCCATCTTCTGCCTCACTCCTTTTCCTTCATTTTACAATAAATCCATCAGGAAATATGTGTACAAATACCTTCTATTCGTTAAGCACAAAGAATCAGGCGGGAGGATTGCCTTCTCTCCTGTTCTGATTTATACTTCTATTTGTTTAGGGGGCTAAATAAATGGAAAAGAAAAAACAAATTGATCATTCTCTGGGATATAACATCCACATGGTATCCCATTTTCTAAAAAACATATATAACGAAAGACTCGGCGAATACGGATTGACACACGCCCAGGCGAAAGTCATCTACTTCCTTGCGACATCCGGGGAACAGTCCCAGACAGAAATGCAGAAGAGACTCCATATCCAGGCCTCTTCTATGAACGGACTCATTGAATCGTTATTAAAGCATGAGCGTATTTTGAAACGCCCAAGCGAAACGGACAAACGGACAAAGCTTATTTCGCTTACCGATCAGGGCTTGGATCTCTACGACACGATCCTCCAGATCATCGACGAAATCGAAACAGAAGCTACAGAAGGATTGTCCTGGGAAGAAGAACAGGTGATGAACGCCTGGCTGAAAAAGATGCAGAACAACTTGAACCGCGACCTTACAAGGAGGGACGGCAAATGAAGAACAGAGTCAGCGTTTAGGTACACAGCCGATTCCGAAGCTGCTGGCCAATTTATCGATTCCCGCTATGGTAGGAATGTTCGTCATGGCCTTATACAACGTCGTCGACACGCTATTCATCGCCCGCGGCGTCGGCATTCTCGGCGTTTCCGGGGTGAGTATCGGATTTCCTGTCATGATGATCATCATGGCCATATCCGCTGCTGTCGGTATCGGGGGTGCTTCCGTCATCTCAAGACGTCTCGGGGAGAACAAGCCGGAAGAAGCGAACCACGTCTTCGGCAACGTCCTGTTCACCATCGTGCTCGTCAGCGGCATCGGTCTGATCGGTGCCTTCACCTTTCTAGAACCACTGTTAAGACTGTTCGGTACGACCGACAACATCATGCCTTACGCGCGTGATTATTTGTTCCCAATCATGGTCGGATCGTTCTTCTTCTCGTTTGCGTTTACAACGAACAGCATCATCCGTTCGGAGGGGAATTCGAAGTTCGCCATGATGACCATGATCATCCCTGCTGTCATCAACATCATTTTAGATCCAATCTTCATCTTCGGTCTTGATATGGGCGTGCAGGGGGCGGCGGTTGCAACCGTGATTTCCCAGGCGACCGTCACCGTCGTCATTTTAAATTACTTCCTTAAGGGAAAATCCTCCCTTTCCATAAAAACGGCGTACCTGCTCCCTGTGTACAAAGTGCTGAAAGAAGTCGTGACCATCGGCTTACCTGCCTTCATTCGGCAGGTGGCAGGGAGTGCGATGATGATTGCGATCAACTTGATGCTTATTAAATTCGGCAGCGAGTTCGAAGTCGGCGTCTTCGGTATCGTCCAGAAGCTGACGATGTTCACGATCATGCCGATGATCGGAGTCCTTCAGGGCATGCAGCCGATCATCGGGTACAATTACGGTGCGAACAATGATGAAAGGCTGAAGGACACCATCAAACTCGGAATGAAGGTTGTCACGATAATTTCCGCCCTCATCTTCATTATTATGATGGTCTTCCCGGAAGGCTTGATGAAGATTTTCACCGGAGACCAGGCGACGATCGATTCCGGTGCTCATGCCATGCGGATCATGTTCTCTCTTGCTATATTAATTGGTGCTCAGGTCGTAAGCGGCGGTTTGTATCAGGCTTTGGGCATGGCAAAGCCTGCGCTGATACTTTCCATGGCACGCCAGGTTTTATTCCTGATTCCGCTCGTACTGATCCTGCCGAACTTCTTCGGGGTGACCGGTGTATGGCTTGCCTTCCCGTTATCTGACCTGTTTGCGTTCACCCTGTCTATGTTCTTCCTGTACAAAGACAGGAAGCTCTTCTTCCATACGAAGAAGAAACCAGGAAACTATGATACAGCAGCCACTTAACGTATTTCCGGGCGCTGGAAAACGATAAGGCTTCACACCTGCCCTCCCGTCCCCTTCAGGGCCTGAAAATCAATACCGAAACAAACAAAGGTGCTTCTTTGGAAGCACCTTTGTTATATCCTTGAAAGCTGCCTCTTCTTTCCGATGGAGTCCACCATTTTCAGGATTTCTCATTTTTCCAAAGATTACAATCCTTTATAGCAACTGGTGACAATTTCCGTTAAAATAAGACATAGCTTTAATTTTGCTGCCAAAGGATGGAGGACATGACTTATTCAGTAAATCTCATTAAGTTGTTCACCCGCCGGGACGATCATTTATTTCGTTTGAATGAAGCCGAGCGGCTGAGGAACGTTTGGAATCTATTATTCTTCACTTTATTATTAACAGTCCTTACATACACATGGACGGCTTGGCTCGGACTCGGAACGGATGCGATATCTGCCAATATGGACGGGTTGACCCGTACAGAATACGAACAGAGGAAAGCCTGGTTTCTGATCGGCCGGACAGCGTTCGCCCTGGGAATCTTCCTATTCGTCCTGTTCATCTCTTCCTTTTTCTTCTGGTTATTTAATAATGTATCTTATAAGAAACTGTTCATCATCCAGATGAACGTATTGTTGATCATGCTTTTGGAACGGATCACATGGATTCCGCTCATGGTCTACGCAGGTATCGACTGGTATGTATCCCCTCTTTCCTTCGGAGTGATCGCTTCCTACATCACTTCCATCGAGTGGATCATTTATTTCTTCGGAGCGATATCCATTTTTCAATTGTTCATCATCTGGTATCAAGTCAAATGTCTCACTTGGTTGTCTACTACGAGAAAAGGGTGGATATGGACTGGAGTCATCGTTTGGCACATCCTCTTATGGGCCGGTACCTCCGCCCTTGCCCACTATGATTTGTTCCTACTTTATCTAATCAGGTAAGAAAGCAGCAGGTGGAAATACTATGGCAAAAGTTAATGTGAAAGGGCGCATCCTGGGATTATTAATCGTCGCATTTATTGTGGCAAACGCTCTCCTCATTTATTTCGATGAGGAAGAGAAGGTCGAGCGAAAATCCTACGTCCACGACTGGTCACAGACAGTAACAGAAGATTTGGCGGAAACGCTGGAGACAAAAGGAGTTTTCACTTCGGAAACGACTACCCCTGTATACTTGGATGAGGAGCTTGGCAGCTTCCAAGAGTTTCTCGTTGAAGAAGGAGATACCGTCGCAGACGGCGATGACCTGTACACTTATGCTGTATCAGATTATTACGCCCAGGAAGCACAGCTTCAGGGAGACATCGACCGCATCGAGCAGGAAATCTCCGCGACACAAGCTACATAGAAGAATTGGAAGACTATGAAATTCCGGAGCCGTCCGAGTCGACGTCCGGAATGAGCGCTCCCAGCTTTTTCGGGGGAGGAAATCCGGATGAGACGGAAGAAATGACGGATCGTTCACCTCTGCAGCAGGAGGACACTTCCTCCAATGCGGAAGCAGAATACTTGAAGCAGGAGAAGCTTGCCGAACAGGCGTCGGAACTTATGAAACAGGAAGCGATGCTCGAAATGAAGGAAGACCAACTCGACCAGCTGCAGCAGGATGGCGATCAGATTACCGTTACAAGCACCTTCGCTGGAACCGTCACGGAAATCTCGGAAGAGCTGGATGCTCCGCTGCTTACGATCGCTTCCACCGATCTGATTCTCTCCGGCACATTAGATGAGTCGGCGCGTACGACTGTGGATGAAACGATGCAGGCAGACATTAGAGTACCGGAGCTGGATATGGAAAGCACCGGTTCGATCAGCTCCATCGATACCCATCCGGATCGTACGTCTGTAAAAGGAACGAGCCGGTATCCTTTCACCATTGCAATGGATGACTTGAACGAAGACGTTCTACCAGGGTATCACGCTGAAATAAGCATCATTACAAACGAATCTCCAGGCGCTGTCACCGCCGCCGATGAAGCGCTCAGCACAGAGGAGAATCTCTTTGCCTGGGTGATGAATGAAGACGGTGAAATGGAGAAGCGGGAGATTGAGAAAGGCATAACCGAAGACGGCCTCGTCGAAATCGTTCAGGGCTTAGAGGAGAACGAATGGCTGGCCGTTCAGCCTGAAGATGAGTTCCGTAACGGAACGGTCTTCTTCACACCGATCCATATCGATGATGTCCATGCTAAGAAATTATTCAAGCTGGATAAGCAGACGAAGTTGACCTACGGTATGCTCGGGTTTCTGGCCAGATAAAGCACGTATGAAAACGCAGGCCCTACGCCTGCGTTTTTCTTTCTTCTGCTTCCCCCCTCCAAGCAGTCCTCCTTCTTTTCCCACAGGAAATAGAGGCCTCCTCCCTTCTCATAAAACCCTCTGCGCAAAAGGCATATCCTTTGCATCTCCCCTCCACTCGTGGGACGATAGTCATAGACATAACCACCAACAATGAAGGGGGCAGGCAGATGAAATTAAGCATACTGGATCAATCCCCTATCCTATCCGGGGGAAGCCCGCAGGAAGCATTAGCACAAACATCTGAGCTTGCAAAATGGACAGACGAACTTGGCTACCATCGCTTCTGGGTGTCGGAACATCACAGTACGGACAGCCTTGCAGGGTCCGCACCCGAAGTATTAGCCGCCCATCTCGCTTCACAAACCAAGAAGATCCGCATTGGCACAGGCGGGGTTCTTCTCCCGCACTACAGCTCCTACAAAGTAGCGGAAGCCTTCCGCATTCTGGAGACACTTCACCCGAATCGTGTGGATGTAGGTATCGGCCGGGCACCAGGAGGAAAACCGAACGTGAACCTTGCCCTGAACCGCGGAAAGCTTCCTAATACAGAAGGCTATCCGCAGCAAGTGGAAGAATTAATGGCGTATCTTCACGGATATGACCCGCACGGTATGGATATATATGCGTCACCGAAAGGACAATCAGCGCCTCCTGTATGGATGCTCGGTTCCAGCGGGACAAGTGCTCGGGTCGCAGCTGATTTAGGCACCTCTTACTCGTTCGCCCACTTTATTAACGGCCGGGGCGGGACGAGAGCAGTCGATCGATACAAAGACTATTTCACTCCATCTATGCAGCAGGATAAACCTGCTGTGAATGTATCTGTTTTCGTCATCTGTTCAGAATCGGATGAGAAAGCCGAGTATTTGGCAACAGGACTTGATTTAGCCCTTCTACAAATTGAGCGCGGAACCGATATGAACCATTTTCCGACACCGGAAGAGGCACTCTCCTATTCTTATTCCCTCTATGAAGAAGAGAAAATCCGCGAGAACCGGCACCGTATGATCGTTGGATGCAAGGAGAGAGTAAAAGAAGAAATGGTCCAACTCGCCGACGACTACGGGGTCGATGAGTTGATCGTCAATACCATTGTTTCTCCATTCGAGGAACGCATGCGGTCGTATGAACTACTGGCGGACGCCTTCTCTTTGAATAAGGAATACTCCCGACACTAGGAACTCTGTTCCTGGTGTTTTTTGTATGAATTTTTATATCCTGCTCAACAAATAGATCGGCTTACCGATTTAATAGATGTCAGACATCATACAAAAGGAGTGGCTAACGTTGAAAGTTCGATTGCTCGTGTACATGTTTCTTGCGCTATGGATCCTTACCGGATGCAGTGAAAACTTAGAAAAGGCAACGGCACAGACCTTTTCTGCCGGACTGCTCGTTACAGAAAGCGGTCTTGGAGATAACGCCTACAGTGACTCGGCATTTCAAGGATTGGAACAGGCCAGGGATGAGCTTGGCATTACATTCGATTACAGAGAACCATTCGATAGAGACTATGAGGCAAAGGCGGAAGAAATGATTGAACAGGGTCACGACGTGATCATTGGACTCGGATACAATTCCCAACCTGCCATTGAAGCCTTGGCGGATAAATACCCGGAGCAGAAATTCGTGTTGATCGATGCTGTATCTGAAAAAGAGAACGTCCGATCCATCCTGTTCAAAGATGAAGAAGGCAGCAGATTGATAGGCATGATTGCCGGTTCCAAAACAAAATCCGATGTGGTCGGATTCATCGGAGGAGAAGAAATGCCTGTTATTCAAAACTTCGAAAAGGGATTCCGGGAAGGAGTAGCGGCCGTGAACCCGGATGCAAAGGTTCTGACAGGCTATACCGGCTCGTTCGATGACGATGAAGAAGGGGCCCGATTAGCTGCTGATATGGCGGATAAGAACGCGGACTTCCTTTTCCCTGCTGCAGGATTTGCCGGAATTGGAGTGTTGAAAGAAGCACAAAATCAGGGGATCTATGCCTTCGGTGTCGATACGGACCAATTCTTCGTAGCGGAAGATGCCGTTGTGTCTTCCATGTTGAAAAACGTCAACGTGGCGTTATACAGAGTCATGAAAGAACTGCAGGAAACCGGTGAAATCACTACAGGACCGGAGACGCTCGGGATCAAAGAGAACGGAATCGGCCTTGCACCTGTCCGGATCATCGAATGGACAGAAGCAGACGAACAGATGATCGACGAGGCGGACGGGAAGGAATAAAGGAGGAGAACGATCATGACCATTGCGAAACGATTATACATAATGACGCTGATCCCCCTGTTCATATGCCTTATTCTGATCGGCTTCATCGTTTTCCAAATGATGAAGTTGCAGCAATCATCGAATCAGGACGTGCAGATTCTATTAGAAACGAAAGAACTGCACGGAGGACTTGTCACAGTGGAACAAGCGTTAACTACCTATGGATATAACCCATCCGCTGCTTTCCAGGAGGATGCGGAAACGCAGATCGCCCAGATGGAAGAGTCATTCAAAGAAGTAGCTCCCCTCGTCACAACAGCCGCTCAAAAACGCTGGTACGAGCAGGCAGAAGCGAAATTTGCTGATTGGAAGAACCGGGCACAAGAGGCACTGGCGGACAGCGATGTCAATGAGGTACAGCGGCAGGCTTCCAGAACGGCCGGAATAACGAATGACGTGTACATGCTGGAGCAGGAAGGGCAATCCTGGTATCAGAACCAAATAGACAGGCAGAAGGATACTATCCGTCAGCTGATTACATTTACCATCATTGCTGCCACGGTCCTTCTCGTCCTGACCATCCTGTCTACGACCAGACTGACGAAGCACATCGCCAAACCTCTTCGCGCGCTTGCCGATAAAGCAGCAAGCATTGCGGACGGTGATTTGACGACGGAGCTCGTGGTCATGGACAAAGAGAAAGATGAAATCGGGCAATTGAAACGATCGTTTCAAACGATGGTCGATCAACTCCGGGGAACCGTGTCTTCCGTTCACCAAATCAGCCGCCAAGTCGGTACATTCAGCGGGAGATTGAACGAAGAAATGCATGCCCTTACGGAAGTCTCCGACCAAGTTACTCAGTCTACGGACGAGTTGGCCGCGGGAAGCCAGTCCATATCCAATGACATGCAGGATGTCGCCTCCTTAATGGAGGAACTGCACCACAGCTTCTTAAAAAACACAGAGCTGGGATCGGCTTCGAGACAAGCAGGGAAACAGGCGCGGGCGTTTGTCGAAGAAGGAAGAGAAAGTGTCACGAGTCAACGTTCGTTAATGGAGGAAAGCAGCGCTTCCCTCTCTCGTGTCGAGAAATCGGTCACGGACTTCATCCAATACACCGACCGTATCGATACGACGATCAAAGTCGTCAATGATGTAGCCGAACAAACGAACCTTCTTGCTTTGAATGCTGCCATCGAAGCGGCCCGCGCCGGGGAACACGGGAAAGGCTTCGCTGTCGTTGCAGAAGAAGTAAGAAAACTTGCTGATCAATCGACCAATGCTACGGCAGATATATCCGACATGGTCAGCCAAATAAGAAACGGTGTCCGGAGCATTGAAAAGGAGATGACCGCTGCTCTCTCCCTGGCAAAGGAACAAACCGGCGCTTCCGCCAAATCAGAGACCGCATTTGAAAGGATTACTGATCAAGTAAAAACAATAGATACCCGATTGGAAGAGCTTGTCGATGAACTCTCTCACTCTAAAGACCGCAGCGAGAACGTCCACGCTTCCATGGAGAACGTCAGCAGCGTCATCGAACAAACAGCGGCAGGTACAGAAGAAATTTCTGCATCAACCGTGGAACAGCAGTCCGCCTTTGAACACTTACGCAAGGAGGCGGCCCATTTGACCACCATGGTGACAGAGCTGAACGAACAAATCGATCACTTCCGCTGGAATAAAGAACAAGCATAAAAACAAACCGCTCCTCAATGAGGAAGCGGTTTTCTTTATCTTCTCTTCGGTCTGCCTGCCGGTCTTTCCAACGAAAGCAGGTCCTCATCGATGTTCATTACCTTCTGTTCTACCATCCGTCTGGCATCCGTGATACCTTTATTGTAAAAAATCGGACCTGCTTCCTCTGCCATCCACTGGACGAAGTGATCGGCCGCAAGCTCTCCGAGCACCTCGTTCCGCTCCATTTCAAAATGCTGCTGCACCTGATCGATCAAATATTCCCGTTCTTCTTTCGTCAACGATTTCATGCTTCATCCCTCCTCCCCCATCGTAGCATACTCTCACGCCATTCCTGTCACGCAGACGGCATCGTTCGGTTTTGCGTCACGGAGATGGATGCGAACCTGTTGAAAACCAGCCTTGACCAGCAGGGCCTGCAGCTGGCCGCCTAACAACTCTGCTGTATCGTCCCCCGCTCCGTTCTCGTGCGGGCGAATGGTTAACGCGATTTTCCCGTTTCTCCGCATCAGCCCCCGCAAATAGAGGAGCGTATCCAGCGGCTTTTCCCAATACGTACTGTTATTGACGGCGTAGACTTTATCCAGCGGCTGAGTGAAAGTGGTCAACTGAGATGCTTCTCCGTGATAGAGGCAGACATCTGCAGTACTCTCCCGTTTATGTAGATGTCGCAGTGCCGTGTACACCATCGCTTCCGATGGATCGATTCCGAACAAATGGATTCCCGGTACTTCCAATGCCTTTTTCAATGCCCCTCCCGAACCGAAGCCGATCTCCAACACCCGGTCCCCCTCTTCCAAGGTAAGAAAATGGATGGTCCATTCGTTCAACGCTTCATTCTCCCGTTCCATATACTTTCCAGCGAGCTTACCAATCCATCCTTCCGGTTTTGCGAACTGTTCATACAGCATGTCGACACCTCCTAGTCCTTTCATACCCCGGGAAGCCCCTCCGCATGCAGGAAGCAGGAATAGTTTCCTTCCTGTCTTTTTGTTTGTATGATAGAAAAGAGTCCAATGGATGATAAAGATGGAATAGATAGAGGAGGAATTTCATGAACAAGTTTTTCAGTCTCATGCTTTTTCTGGCTGCCCTGGTCTTCTTATCTGCGTGCAGCCAGGAACCGAACAGCACCGATTGGTCGGACCAATCCTGGCAGGCCATCGAATCAGCTTCTGAGAATACTACCGTCCGTTTACATATGTGGGGCGGGGATGAAAGCATTAACCAATATATCGACGAATGGGCAGCTCCCCGCATGAAAGAACAGTTTGGTGTAACGTTGGAGCGCGTGCCGATGGACACACCGGAAATTCTGCAGAAGCTCCAAACCGAAAAACAAGCCGGCAAACAGGATGGATCGATCGATCTTATCTGGCTGAACGGCGAAAATTTCAAAAATGCTAAAGAAAACAAATTATTGAGCGGAACGATCACCGACGGTCTGCCCAATTTCCAGAAATATTATGATACGGACTCACCAGCCTTTCAAAAAGATTTCGGCACAGAGGTGGATGGAATGGAGGCCCCATGGGGAAAAGTTCAATTCGTCTTTTTCTATGATTCCGCCAAAATTGAAAACCCGCCGGAAACTTTTGAGGAACTGCAAACGTGGATCCACGAAAACCCAGGTAAATTTACGTACCCGCGCGCAGAAGATTTCTCCGGCAATGCCTTCCTGCGGCATATTTTGTACGCAAAGGCAGACAAGCCTTCAGACATCTATGATCAGCCTCTCGATGAAGAGACCATCCAGCCGACAGCAGATCAGACATGGGATTATTTAAAGGATATAGAAGAAGATCTTTGGCGGTCCGGCGAACATTATCCGAATGACCTGACTGAATTGGACCGTCTATACAGCGAAGGCGAAGTATGGATGACGATGGGGTACAACGAAGCACGCGCAGAATCATTAATCGAAGAAGGCGTATTTCCTGAAACAACGAAATCCTTCGTCATGGATCCGGGGTCCATCGGAAATACCCACTTCCTGTCTGTACCGTTCAATAGTCCGAACAAACCAGGCGCTTTGACGACCATCAATTTCCTGTTGTCTCCGGAGGCACAACTGGCCAAGCTTCAGCCCGATTCCTGGGGTGACAACACACCGATCAGCCTCGACCTGCTGCCGGAAGAGCAGAAGCAACAGTTTGAAGCGGTTGATCGGGGCGATAGTGTCCTTCCTGTAGAAAAATTGGAAGAAAGCTTTCTGCCCGAATCAGCAGCTTCTTATGTCGAATGGATGACGGAAGAATGGTTTAATGAAATCGTTCAGGACTAAGAGCCTGTGGTTGCTGCTTCCATCCTTTCTTTTTCTAGTCATGCCGTTTTATGGATTGGTAAACGGCATGATCCAAAGCCTGATGGATGACGGAAGTGTGCGTCTTACGCATTATAAAGAGCTTGCAGACAACGGGAGATTCATAAGCTCCATCAGCTTCAGTGTCCAAACGGCTTTCCTTGCCACGTCCCTTTCCATGGTCATCGGGCTCGTGATGACCAAGTATTTCTATACCTATCTCAAGAAAACATCGTCACGGCTCCTCGTCTGGATACCAATGCTCTTCCCTCATTTTGTATGGGGGTATGTCGTTCTCCTGCTCTTATCGGAATCGGGTGTGGCAGCTCAAGCATTGACTTCTTTTGGCCTGTTGGCCGGCACGGAAGCTTTCCCGATTTGGACACGGGACCCGAACGGGATCGGCATCATCATTACTTATGTATGGAAAGAACTCCCGCTTGTCATTCTGCTGCTCTTCCCTGTGTATGCAGGAATAAACAGGGAGTATTATGACCTTGTCGAAACGATGGGCGGCAGCGGCTGGCAGAAATTCAAAACAGTAGACATGCCAAGCCTCACCCCCGTCTTGATCGAGACGTTCCTCATCGTCTTTGCCTTTACCTTGTCTGCGTATGAAGTGCCGGCATTGCTTGGAACGACTTATCCAGAAATGGCAGCGGTATTAAGCTATGACTGGTTTTATGGAAGCTCTTGGGATGATCGTCCGCTTGCGTTTGCTGCAATGATTTCTATAAGCCTTCTCTTGCTTGCTCTGGCTGTCGTCGGTTATGCCTTTGTAAACAGAAGGAGATGGAGAAGAGCGAAAGGAGAATCTTTATGACCTTGAAGAAAACATTGTTTTACCTGGTCACAGGGGGAGTATTCGTATTTCCTCTGTTCCTTTTGCTTTTACAGAGCCTCAGCGCTCCATTCCGGTTCCACACAGGAAATGGGATCACGCTTCAATGGACGAGCTATCAGCGGCTTTGGAATGACCCTTATTTGATCGAAGCGACAGGGACATCCGTTCTAATAGCTTTCAGTGTGCTTATCCTCAACTTCCTGATCGCCCTCCCCGCCGGAAAAGCTCTTGCGACGACAACTTTCCGCGGCAAGGCGATTCTGGAAGCATTCCTGCTTGCCCCCCTGCTTATTCCCGTTCTTGCCATTACCATGGGCCTTCACCTTTGGATGATCCGAATCGGGTTGGCAGACACAGCAGCAGGCGTCATACTTATTCATCTGATCCCGACGGTTCCCTACAGCATCAAGATTTTCCATAACACCTATAAGCAGATCGGATCTTCCATGCTGCAGCAGCCCGAAGTACTGGGAGCAGGAAAGCTCCAGCAGCTGTTTACCATTGAACTGCCCCTGATGAAGCCGGCGATCCGGAGCACGACATTCCTGACGATCGTCATCAGTCTAAGTCAGTATGCGATAACTTCGATCATTGGGGGAGGACAGGTACGGACCCTTCCGATGGTTTTCTTTCCGTTCATGGAGAATGCCGACCCGTCCCTGATGTCCGCCTTCTCCATTTGGTTCGCACTCGTACCACTAGCTATGTATGCCATAGTGGAAGGAATGATTTCCTTTCTCCCATATACTCATACACGATGGAGGAATCAACGATGACAAGCCCAGCTCTGGAAATTCAACGGATCACTAAACAGTTCAAAGGACCGGTCGTATTGAGTGAACTTTCCTTTACCATGGAAAAAGGTCAGATACTCAGTGTGGTCGGACCATCAGGAAGTGGGAAAACCACCCTCCTGCGTGTCCTTGCCGGCCTGGAAAAACCGACAAGCGGAACAATCCTGATGAACGGACAGGATATTACGAGGCAGAAAGCCAATCAACGGGATATCAGCCTCGTCTTTCAACAACCGCTACTGTTCCCCCATATGACTGTGGAAGAAAACATTACGTACGGAGCGAAAGTATCCAAAAAATACACGCCCGAAAAGATAGAGCAGCTACTTGCTGCCATCGGAATGACAGATTACCGAAGCCACTTCCCATCACAAATATCCGGCGGCCAGCAGCAGCGGACCGCGCTCGCCAGGGCTATGGCGACAGAACCGGAAGTTATTTTGTTCGATGAACCATTCAGCAGCCTCGACCCTCATCTACGCCAGGATCTGCGCTATTGGGTGCGTGACTTTTTAGTGAAACGGAACACGACCGCCTTGTTCGTTACGCATGACCTGGAGGAAGCTATGATCATGGGGGATCGGATCGCCCTCTTTCAGGATGGAGCCTTTAAGCAGATCGGGGAAGCGGATACGCTCCATGACTATCCTGCCAACATCCACGTCGCATCCTTCATGGGTGGCCACTTTATCATTGATGACCGGACCTACGTGCCTTTAAAGCATGTAAGATTTCACTCGTCGGAAAAAGAAGAGGATAGCTTGACTTTTCAGGGAAGGGTGGAACACATTACGTACAACCACGGCCATCCCATCGCTCATATCGAGCTTCCTGAGCTGGAGAAGAAGCTTGCCATCCCTCTCCAGGACCGCTCGCTTATAGAAACGGACGTACTTCTATATGTAAACAAGGCGGACGTGCGTACCTTTCAGGCGGGGATACAGTGAGCAGGAAAAGCATCGGCCGGGCTCTCGTCGTTTTAACTGTGTTCCTCTTCACAGTCTTTATCGTGAGGAGCCAACTGAACGTATCCCCGGACCATATCCGCTCCTACATCCAATCCTTCGGTGCGTGGGGGCCGGCCCTCTTTATTTTGCTGTATGCCGCCGGTCCGATCATTGTTTTTCCGACTTCGATCCTTTCGCTCGCCGCAGCCTTCGCTTACGGATTGTGGCCCGGAATCCTTTATATCATCATCGGAGCGACAGCAGCATCGATCACCGGCTATGCGATGGGGCGTTTCTTCGGAGATTCCGTCCTGAAATTCGAAGAATCCAAATGGGCGGAAGCGGTCTATCCGAGGATGAAGCGTCAAGGTTTTCTGTATGTATTCATTCTGCGTCTTATCCCACTAGTCGGTTTCGATATTTTAAGCTACCTTGCCGGAATGACAAGAGTCCGTCCCTCTGCTTTCCTGCTCGCTACCGTCATAGGGATGCTTCCCGGTTCTTTTGCCTACAGTTTAGTAGGTACAAGTCTGGCCAGCGGGAACCGCAGCTTGATCATTGCAGCTTTCAGCGTCTTCGCCTTCGTCCTCGTTCTTACTTTCTTATTCCGCAATAAAGTGAAAGAATGGTTAAAAATACGCTGAAAAAAAGTCTTTGACGAGTCCTGTGCTGAAGGACAGACGTCAAAGACTTTTTTATTGATATTTGGCCATGAATTCTTTGTCTATTTTATGCTTCATCTTCCAAGCCTGCCGGTTATGGGCACTGAGCGGTCCATAGATAAGGAATCCCCGCTTTCCGCCTGTCGACAGAATATACATGGCATTTTTCTGAGGAGAGAAATGCTGCAGTTCTTTCCCATCCAGATAACTTCTTAGATTGTTAAACAACACCGGCCCCTGCTTTACCGCATAGACACCACTTTTCGGCAGATCGGGATGATCCATCATGGTGACACAATCGCCCGCACCGAACATGTAATCGAACCCTTCGAATTGTAAGGTCGAACGAACGTAAGCAAAACTCCGTTCATCCACTTCCACACCCGAGCGTTCAAAGACGGTATCACCGAAAGCTCCGCCCAGCCAGAGCACACCTGTGTGGCGAACCTGATTGCCGGTAGCTGTATGGACATGGGAGTCTGAAACCTCCTGTACACGTTCCTGCTCCCAGACTCGCACACCCTTTTCCCTCAACAATCCTTCCAGCTTCGTAGAAACCCACTTTGGCGCATCCGACAAAATGCGCCCGGATGTAATGATACGTACCTGGCCGGGAATCCCCTGCATCTCTTTATAGGCCTGCATCGACAGAGCAAGCTCCGTCCCGGCCGCTCCCCCACCGATAATGAGCGGCATCGGTGTTTCCCGCAATTCCTTCATTTGTTCAATGAATTCGTCATTCGGCTTGACCGAGCGCGCAGGCGACTCTGCAAAATCAGGGGGGAGACTCCCAGAACCGATATCAAAGCTGACGACATCGAACGGATAAGCGGATCCATCTTCGCAAATGATTTTCTTATGACGAACGTCGATCCTCGCTGCTTTCTTTTGAATCCGGTGAACACAGGCATCTATAGTCAGCCTCCTGAGATCCACACGTGTCTCTTCCTCTTCATAGATACCCTCTGTAAAACCGGAGAACATTCCTGAGTAATATTGGTAACGGTTTGGCGAGATCAAACATACTTGTACGTTCGGAAGCGGATTCTCCTTCCACTGGCGCAACACTTCTAAATGGGCATGACCCGCACCAACCAATAACAACCGTTTGTACAAATGGCAGAACCTCCTTATAGAAAACGTCCACATGGGGACCATGTGGACGTACCGATTAAAGACTTGCTTTCAAAAACTCCAGCACTTCTTCGGGAGTCTTCGCGTTCGCACTGTGAAGATGTGCCTGTTTATTACCGTTCTTGAAAATCAAGAGACTCGGAATGCCCATGACTTCATATTTCTCCGCCATTTCCGGAAGTTCATCACGATTAACATCGTACCATTGATATCCGTTGTACTCCTCGAGAATATCTCCGATAAACATGTCCATACGGCGGCAATCCGGGCACCAGTCCGCTTGGAACTTCACAATAACCGGCTGCTCGCTTTCAATGATTTCGTTGAATGTATCAACAGTATGAATAGATTCCATATCTTCCATTCTCCTTTGTGCTTCAATCTATCTTCCATCTTAATAGAATCTGGAACTTTTGTCTTACGTTCTGCTTATTTATATTCGACTCTTCCGAGCAGCCACGCCGCTGCCAGACCTGCAAGGAACGTAACGATGCTGACGATCCACATGACACCGTTCTCCGGAACTCCCGGGAAGATGACGACGACGGACCCGATCACCAATCCGATAATGACGGCAAACGTACCAGCCGTATAATTCTCCAGGAAAAACTTAACGATTTTACTCATCGTTATCAGTCCGATCAGAATTCCAATACCGACCACGGCAATGATGTCGATCCGGAAATCAGAGATACCGCTGACAACCGTCGAATAGATACCGATGATCAGCAAAATGAACGATCCGCTGATGCCCGGCAGAATCATAGCACTGCTGGCAATCCAACCCGAGAAGAAGAGCAGCAGATACGTTGAAGCTGTCATGTTTTGCAGCGGCTCGGATTCTCCTGTCTGGAAAAACACCATAGAAGCGACCGCGGCTGCACCGATCAGAAGCAGCAGGTAATGCTGAGCTTTAAAGGTATGCTTCATATCCGCTTTATGCGCTAAATAAGGCAGGACTCCGATGATCAGACCAAGGAAGAAAAACTGGGTCGGACCAGGATAATGCTCAAACAACCATTCAATTACATTAGCAAGCAGGACGATCGATATACCAATACCGATTCCAAGCGGGATGAGAAAACGAAGATGCCGTTTCCATTCCCTGCTGAATATTCCATTGATCGCTTCAATAAGACGATCATAAATACCTAAAACGACCGCGATGGTTCCTCCACTGACTCCCGGAACGACATCACTCGCTCCCATCAGCAGTCCGCGGTATATGTTCTTCCATTCCCACATCATCCATAACTCCTTTGCGACATGCATAGTCACTCTCTATTCTATCAGAATTCGAATCTCCTTAATGATACAATTTCATGAAAATAATTAAAAAACAGTGAAAAAGCGGTTACGGATGAGTGGAAGACAAAAACTGCCGGTTAAGCGGAATCCTTTTCCATTTGTTCATTATCCCTTTCTATCGCCTTCTTATCGGCACGCAGCGCCTTGTACAAGGATACGACCATGAGAATCATGACGAAGGAAAAGGGGAAAGCGGCTGAAATCAAAGCATTCTGCAGTGCCTGCAGTCCACCTGAATACAGCAGTACCGCAGCCATGGATGATTGGATCAGTCCCCAGACGAACTTGACCATCGTTGGCGGTGTCAGTGAACCGTTCGTCGTCTGCATTCCGAGCACGAACGTAGCGGAATCTGCTGATGTAATAAAGAATGTACCGATCAGACACATCGCGATAATCGACATAATCAAACCGAGTGGATAATTGTCGAAGGAGCCGAATAATACCTGCTCTGTCGCTAATTGGGTCAGGTCTGCATCTCCACTTCTCTGCACTTGAATGGCAGAGGAACCGAATGTGGAAAACCAAAGGAATCCGATGGCTGACGGGACGAGCAGGACACCGGAAAGGAATTCCCGAATCGTCCGCCCTTTAGAAACACGGGCGATGAAGATTCCTACAAATGGAGACCAGGCAATCCACCAGGCCCAGTAGAAAACCGTCCAATCATTGATCCAGGTTCTGCTTTCTTCACTGTTCGGCGCAAGACGGAAACTCATCCCTGGAAGGTTCTGTAAGTATGCACCGATTGTATCTGTGAACATATTCAAAATGAATAAAGTCGGTCCGACAATCAGCATCACAAGCAGGAGCAGACCTGCCAAAATCATATTCGTATTACTTAAGTACTTGATCCCTTTACTTAGCCCTGTATAAGCAGACATCATGAACAGCACCGTAACAATCAGGATAATGGTCAATTGGATTCCAAAAGAATCCTCAATGGAAGTCAGATACGTAAGGCCGCCGTTGATCTGCGCTGCCCCGAACCCAAGTGTCGTTGCCACACCTACAATCGTTGCGAATACAGCGATGACGTCCACCAGTTTCCCCCACGGCCCCTTCATTTTCTCTCCAAAAAGCGGTTCCAGGGTCGAACTGATCAAAGCGGGTGCTCCCCGGCGGAACTTAAAGTAAGCGAGCACAAGCGCGACGATGGCATAAATTCCCCAAGCATGCACACCCCAGTGAAAATAAACGAACCGCATCGCTTCGTTAAGAGCGGCATCAGAACCCGTTTCCGACAAAGGTGCGTCGGAGGCAAAAAAAGTTGTCGGCTCGGCCGCTCCCCAAAAGACGAGTCCGATCCCCATCCCTGCGCTGAAAAGCATTGCAAACCATGTGGGATAACTGTAATCCGGTTTATCTGATGGTTTTCCCAATTTGATTTTCCCGTATGGGCTGATGATCATGTACAGACAGAATAGTACGAAACCTGTGACAATCAATAAATAATACCAGCCGAAATGGACAGAAATGTAGGTTTGAATACTACCTGTGATCTCCCCTAAGTTGCCGGGTGCCACCGCCCCCCAAACGACCGACAATAGTGCGATGGCTAATGTGATCCAAAATACGGATGTAACCTTATTCATCATTCGTCTCCTTTCCGACCTGGTGAGATTCCCGGGTAAGAGGCATCCTCCGGTCATGGAAGTTCTTATAGACGAATACCCATACTTAGAAAATATAAACAGAAAAGCGGACTTTCTTCCTGAGCATAATGACCGTAACGCCCGTCACATTAAAGTTAAAGCCTTTAATAATTTTATCCCGCAGCTATATAACAAACATCAATACAGCAGCCGGATTAACCAATGATGCTGCGGGCGATGATGCATTAATCCTTGTTTCAGCCATTCTTTTTGATGCTCATTCAAGTGAGGATACAGCAACTTGAAATCTGCTTCGTTCTTTTCCGTATCAGAAAATGCTTTATACAAAAGGACAATTTCCGGATTTAAGTAAGGCAGCCCGTTCTCCGAGCGCAGATGCATGGAAGATAGATCATAATGAACAGCTGCGGAGAAACGGAACCTCTCCTTTTCCTGTTCCTGCAGCCACACATTTACTTCCTCCCCTGTAGGAGCAAGTACACGGAGACTTCCACTGGGAGATGTCCCAAGCGGGGACCAATCGCGGAAGAAGCTGCTGTCCTCAGGCTCTATTAAAGCAATATCCACATTATGATGATGACGGGTTTCTTCTCCTATATGAAGATCCACTGCCCAGCCTCCCGCCACCCACCATCTACCAGGAAAGTCCCTCATCCAGTCTCCAATATTTCTACACGGCTCAAACATGCTTTTCCCCCTCCTCTCTCTCTATGTTTACCTATCCCGGCCCATCCTAGCCCACTCTTACAAACCTATCCTTGTTTGGTAGAATGAAGAACCATAGAAAGGAGGTGGAACGAAATGCTTACAGGAAAATCCTTAGAATTACGACCTGTTTCAGGGGAAGACTGCTTCGGGAGGAATAAGAAGCATCGTATGAAGAATGCTGATGTTTCCTGCAGGAAAATGTAGGGAAGGCTATATTGAATGACCTATTATCTGATTCATGAAAGGGGAGTATGATGAAAGAACAGTTAAAAAATCCAGTTTTTCTTATTTCAGCAACCGTCGTAGCCATTTTAGTCGTGATCGGGGCCGTCAATCCGACAGGGTTCGGGAACGTCGCCGGCACATTATTCGATTTCACAACCTTGAATTTCGGTTGGTTTTACCTGATTTCCGTATTCGGATTCGTCCTATTTCTTATTATTTTGAGCATAAGCAAGTACGGCAAAATCAAAATCGGTCCTCAAGACTCCAAACCGGAATTCCCATTCTTCACATGGATCGGGATGCTGTTCTCCGCAGGATTCGGGGTAGGAATCGTCTTCTACGGAGTAGCAGAACCGATGAGCCATTTCTTTGAGACCCCTTTCTCTGACCTCGAACCACAAACAGAAGAAGCAGCCAGAGTCGCTATGGGATATTCCTTCTTCCATTGGGGTGTCAGCCAATGGTCGGTGTTCGCCATCGTCGGTCTGATCATCGCCTTCCTTCAGTTCCGGAAGGATAAGAACGGCCTGATTTCTACGGCTCTAGAACCTGTACTCGGCAAATCCAAAGTGGTCAAGAACACGACAGACTCCCTGGCCGTCATCGCTACGGTAATGGGAATTGCCACCTCTCTCGGACTCGGCATCCTGCAGATGAACGGCGGGTTGAATGCCGTATTTGATGTTCCGAACAACACCACAAGCCAATTACTTATCACCGCCGTTCTGCTTATTCTATACTTAACCTCTTCAAGCACAGGATTGAATAAAGGCATCAAATGGTTGAGCAATCTGAACCTCGGTCTGTGTCTTCTTCTCCTGCTGTTTGTCTTTATTGCAGGCCCTACTGTTTTCATCCTGAACAGTTTCACATTGGGACTGGGAGACTATCTGAACAACTTTGTCAGCTACAGCTTGAGGCTTACGCCTTATCAGGGAAACAATGGATGGCTGCAGGACTGGACGATCTTTTACTGGGCTTGGGCCATTGCCTGGTCTCCATTCGTCGGAGCATTCGTTGCGAGGGTTTCCAGGGGACGAACAATCCGGGAATTCGTTTTCGGTGTGCTTGTCGTGCCGCCATTAATCGCCTGCCTATGGATCGCCACTTTCGGTGGTACGGCATTGAACAGTGACCTTAACAGTGGAACATCGATTGCATCTGCTGTTAGTAACGACATCACCGTCGCTTTATTTGAAACATATGAATACCTTCCGTTGACAGGAATCATGTCGATGCTGTCTATCTTATTAATTGCAACATTTCTTATTACATCGGCAGACTCCGCCACTTATATCCTTGCAAGTATGACGACGAACGGAAGCCTGACACCTTCTCTTCCGATTAAAATCGTCTGGGGTGTACTAATGGCGGCTATTGCGGCTGTTCTACTCGTCGCAGGAGGACTGAATGCGCTGCAGACGGCCTCTCTTGTTTCCGCCCTGCCGTTTACCATCATTCTGATCATTTTCGTTTACGCCTTTACGAAAATGATCCGTAGAGAACCTCTACCAGAAAGAAAACGGAAAAAATAAACAAGAAGACGCCTCCTTGTTAAAGGAGGCGTCTTCTTGTTTAACCCATGCCGGGATCGCCCGGATCTTTGTCAGGATGAACGGAGCCCATACCAGGGTCGCCCGGATCTTTCGCATACGTATGACCATCTGAAAACGAAGCACCTGCGGCCGAAAGCAATACAAAAAGGAACAGCAACGTCAGCATTTTTCTCATGAAAAATCTGCCTCCAATTATGATTGTATTCGTTTCAAGAATTCCAAAGGTACACGTGCAAAGAAATGGTCCCCACGTTCGGTAATAAATCGTTTATGTGCAAGATTCAACCGGTCTTCATCCCGCTCGGCAAGCCCCATGTAACTCTCTTGAAAAGGAGTCAGCACAGGAAGCGTCCGCAGGAAATCCTTCGCCCGCTTCACATCCCCTTTCACAATACAAAGATGTGCATTCTCCACAGGGTCCGGTGTAGTGACTCCCTCCGTCTTATAATGGAAAGCCGAGATGAACGGAAGCGATCGGTGAAGAACGGAGTCGATGAGAGGTCTTTCGTTGATTCTCTCTGCGATTTCCAGAGCTTTACTGAGCGGCTCGATGGCAGAATTATATCCGTCAAAGAGTAGACATAAGGCCAGGTGATGATACATACGATACTTCCGCTTCGGTGAAAGTTCTGTATTGATCATCTTATAAGCGTACCGGCTGGCGAGAATAGAGTTGTCTGTCTTCCAATAATGCTGGAAAAGGAGCTCCTGGTACCTCTGATTCAAATAATAATACATGAGGGGTTCATCCACGGCTCGAAGCGCAAGCTCACAGTCATCTAAATATTTATCCAAGGCTGTGTACATCTTCAAATCATAGTAGGAATAAACGAGGGTGAAGAGGTGAAGACAATGCATGGAAGGGTTCGTAAACCGGATAGCCTTCAGTTGATGAACGCGGTCCATCGTTGATTTTCTTTGGCGGCGATCCATCAAGATACTGTAAAGAAAAGACACATCTTTCCTGATGCCCGGCTGATTCATCCAACATGTTAGATCATCGAACAAATCATTCATGTAGAGAAATTCCATCGAGGCGATCTGTTCGGATAACTGATCAGGAGTATGGGCGAAGATGAAATCCCGTGTCTGATTAAGTGCTTCTATTCTGGAATAACGTTTCAAGTTATTTAAATAGATGGTATATAACGAAGAGCTTCGGTTCATTTGCAGACTTGTAAGCGGACTCGGCTCAATCAACTTATAATTCACCATAAGCACCAAGACTCCTCTCTTATGCTTATTTACATTTTATTGAATAAAATTCCACCTGTCCAGTACAAACCAATTGGTATGCCGCTATATTACCTAAAATACACCTAAAGATAACCGCCCCTGAGAAGGTTGCTGCTTCTCGAGAGGCGGACGATCAAGTATTACTGTATCAGTTCGTGCTGCACAATTAAAAAATGATGGAGGTCAGAAACCATACATTCCAGAGTACCAGTCCATATATCAGTACCTTCTCCGTACTGGAACCCGTCTTAAATGTAAATAAAAACTGTACGTACTTTTTAGATATAGGATACCCAAGAGGGATACCCTGTTTTGTTATGTAGTCCCCGAAAAGGTGGGATACAACACCGATCATCAAACCTCCCAGGTAAAACCATGGGATATTCAACGTTTGTTCCAATATGTAACCATATAATGCCAGCAGACTCACGAACAGGATCGAGTGGGTCATTTTCCTATGACCGCGGATCATAATTAGAATGGGCAGCAGAAGCATGACGAAGATCTTCAGCTCATCCCTGTATGTATCCAAGTACTGAGGTGCGAATAAGTAGCAGAGGAAAGCGAGGGTAAACACCGTCATCAATCCTCTCCAGAACTTACTGCCAAGCGTGGATGTCGGTGTATCGATATCTGGTAATAAGGAACCGAATAAAACAAAGACAAAATATAAGATCGTTTGAAATGGTCGCTCGGAAACCAATTCAAAGGAAGGAAGCAGCGTCAAGGCACCCACCCCGAAAGTGAATCCGACGACCTGGTGTCCACGTGCCATCATGATGTTTCGAACCTCTCTCTGTTTAAAAAATAAACCCACATCCAGCTGGATAGTGGGAAGTCAACACTCTTTTTCCGGTAGACCGCTTAATTGAAACTTCGGTCCTTCCATCGTCTGTTTGCCTTCAATCGTTAACGTTTCCGTCAGATGCATGATCCGCCCGTCGATTGCAACGGGGATATCGTTGACCTGATGCAGTTCGTCATCTGCCTGAGGTTCCCCGATCGTCATTCCGATATCAGGTTCCCCACAGCCGTACCCGGCAAAAAACAGGCGGAGACAACCGGCTTCTTCGTCTTCTAAGATCTGATGCAGTAAGTCTCTTGCTTGATCGGTTATCTTCATGACCTTCATCCCTCCGCCTCTAAAATACCACACTTTTCCGAATCGATAAAATAACAGGATTGCAAACAAAGAAGCACCCGGAAAACGGGTGCTTCTAAAGGTATGACTTATACAGCTCTTGGCTTAAGTTCTACTTCGATGTTACCACGAGTCGCTTTGGAGTATGGGCAGAATTCGTGGGCAGCTTTCGCAAGCTCCTCAGCTTCTTCCTGCGTCACTCCCTTAATATCAACATTAAGTACAACGCCGATTTTGAAGCCGTTGTCCGACTCATCTTTCAACAGACTTACGTCAGCAGTGACCTCTGAATCGATGTCTTTCTTCTGCTTGCTTGCCATTAGGTTCAATGCACCGTCATAGCATGCAGAATATCCGGCAGCAAACAGCTGCTCAGGGTTGGAACCTTTTTCATTTCCTTCACCCGGCTGGACCAGGTTCAAATCGATCAAACCATCATCAGAAATGACATGGCCGTTACGTCCACCTTTAGCTGTTGCGTGTGCTGTAAACATTGCTTTACTCAAAATCACCACTCCTCGACTGATTATTTAAAATCATTCACAATAAACTCATACCTCATAATTCCCTACATTAAACCTTCCTAATCCTCCTATACCTCATATTCTTCCTTCAGCGAATCCGGAGCCATCCTCACCATAAGCTGTAGAACGAACGTCAGGACAGCGAGATCATCGATAAAACCGATGACCAAAAGGAAATCAGGTATTAAATCCCACGGAAAAGCGACATAGCCGAGCAAAAACAGCAAAGAAAGCCATTTTTTCCAGGGGGTCACTTCTGCCGATCGAAAGAAACGGATGAGGAAAGGTATCGATTTTCTTATATGTAGAAGGAACTTGATCCGTCTGAGCATTTTGATCATGATCTTCACTCCTCTACCTCATTATAACGGCACCTAAGCCGCTGTACCAGCGTCCGCTTACGATTGCTTTAACTTACGTGATACTTTACCATGAAATGGACGGGACCGGCACTTCTCTTATTCGATATAGTCGGTCCATCGACCGTTTCTACACAGGCATACATATCAGCACTTGTTATAAAGCCCACTTCATTCATTTTTGCATACGCTATGTTAGGTTCTAGAAAATAAAGGAGAGAACGTTGATGAGGATCTTATTGTTGAATGGAACAATCGTCGGTAAGAAAACGAGAACATTGTTAAATGAAATAGAAGGATATATACAAAACCTTCCGGACACCCACGACACCCAGATCGTCGATTTGGAGAATTATGACCTGCAATTCGTCGATGGGAGGCCTGCGGACGAATATAATAAAGATATGCAGGCGCTTATTCAGGCCGTAGAAAGTGCAGATGCCTATGTAATCGCGACACCCATCTTCCAAGGATCCATTCCTGGAACGTTAAAGAATGTTTTCGATGCAGTATCCCCGCTGGCCATGCGTTATAAGCCCGTTTCGATCGTAGCAAACGGCGGTACACTGCAGCACCATCTCGTCATCGAGAATCAATTGAAACCGATCTTGAATTACTTCCGCTGTATGGTGACACCGAACTATGTCTACACCCACACGAACCACTTCTCCACCCAGGGAGAACTGATCGATGAGGATGTGCGCAACCGTTTAAAGGAAATGACCGTCGTATTTAATAAATACATGCAGATGAGCCGGCATTTAGAGCCGGATAAATAAAAAACCTGACCGTCCCATATAGGGATCCGGTCAGGTTTTTTCATGTTTTGGCAAGGACTTTGCCGACATAATTCTGTGTCTCCCGGAAAGGTGGAATACCGTTGTACTTGTCCACGTTTCCCGGTCCCGCATTGTAAGCGGCCAGCGCAAGCTTCTTATTTCCATCATAGCGGTCCAGCATCTGCTTTAAATATTTCGTTCCACCCATTAAATTATCCTCTGCGTCGAATGGATTCTTGACTCCCAGTGCTCTAGCTGTCGCAGGCATGAGCTGCATGAGTCCCTGCGCACCAGCGTGGCTTGTTGCATCTGCTTTAAAGTTCGACTCTGTATGGACCACCGCACGGACAAGACGTTCATCTACACCAAATCGTTCGGCAGCTTTCGTAATCAACTGATCGATGGAACTCGGTGCCGTGCTTTCCTGCACTGCCTCTTTCTCTACCGGTTCCGGCTGTGGAGAAGGAAGTGAAGAGAAGGACAGCGGGACAGTGTTGTACGTATTGGAACCAACGGATAACATCGGAGCCTCTCCGCCTTCATCATCCTGACTGCCGAACGGAGAAGACATAGCCGCTTGGAGCAGGCTTTGGAACGTCGGTCCCTGCATCAAGCCGGACGTTTGATTTATACCGCCGCTCATCATTGACATTGCCTGCAGCTGAATCAAGTACTGATAATTACGGATATCCACCTTTTCATTCCTCCAACCTTTTATTATCTATTATTTTACATCAATCCCAATGAGTCGACAATCTGCCATTTGATCGTAGTGAAAAAAGTCGAAAAAACGCACACTTTTCCAGAACAAGTAAAAACTTGTGAAAATACTTCGACAAAAGCCCAAACCATTAGCACCTTCCATCTTTACTTTTCCCAAAGCGGATGACAGTCGGAAAATGTTACAATATAGTTAACAAAAGAGATCCTCGTTATTCACCGTGCCGGGCGTGTTCTGGTTGTCCACGTTCTGCACATTTGTCTGATGAAGGACCGAATCCTTCATCATCGGTATAGGTACTCTCTTTTGTCTCTTACGTCGAATCACCCTACTATTTTTCCCCGCCAGGAAAAATAGCCTGTAGATTTCATGGTCTGCTTCCCTCAATGAAAAGTACGTGCCATCCCCCTTTCCACTATGGAAAGGTTTTTTCTTTATGCCGGTGGACAAGCTGTCGAATTTTATGGAGAAAAGATAAATAATGGTTCTCCCTCCTGCATATATTGGTGAGGAGAGGAGGTGAAAGACATGGTGGATTTGAAAGCTGATGGTCGTGTATTCCTTTATTTATCTGTACTGATCGCTGGGTATGCTTTGTTCAGCATCGGTGACACAGCCGGTAATTTCTTCGATCAATTCCTTTACTATGCCGGGTACATTGCAATGATTCTATTTTCTTTCGCACTTATTATCCTTGGCTTATCAAGACTGTTCCGACAGTTTAGGTAATTGACAGAAGAAGCATCCGTTCTCGTCCTCCTGTGAAGTCAATGTCCGCTTCCATTGAAAAAGACTGCCGAGCACTTCCTCGACAGTCTTTTTTTTGTTTATGGCCTGGAATTAACCCTGTCCTTTTTATTCCGAAGGTAGATTTTTAAAGAAAGATATAAAAAAATAAAAAGACGTCCTCCACGTGGGGGACGTCTTTTTATTTACGCTTTTACCTTTTTCAGCTCCTGTAGAACTTCTGAAGGCTCTGCACGGTCTTTATAGTCAGATTTAGTATATTCATAAACGATCGAACCATCTGTATCAATGATGTAAGTCGCGGAAACTGGAAGCGTCCAGGAATCGTCTCCGTTATGTTTGTCCACGTTCAACCCTTTGTCCTTATATACTTCAACGAGATAGTCCGGAAGCTTGTAAACGAGATTGAACTGCCTGGCTGCTTTGTTTCCAACATCACTCAATACATGGTACTGCAGGTCATTTTTCTCCTGGGTCGTCATGGACTGGTCCGGAGTCTGCGGGCTGATGGCAATTAGCTGAGCCCCTTCCTTATGGATGTCATCCAGGATCTCCTGATACGCACGCAATTCCATATTACAGTAAGGGCACCACCCGCCACGATAGAAAGTCACTATGACAGGACCAAACTTAAGCTGTTCGGAAAGCTGCACTTGACCCCCTTTAGCATCTGGAAGGGTGAAGTCCGGTGCTTTTTCTCCTTCAGAAAGACCGTTACCTTCTTCAGAATTTTCCAATTCATCAATGGCGTTCCTCATCTTGTCCTGTACTTCCTTAGAAGTATTTTGTTTAAAATTCTCGATATATTGGTCAAACTGGCTGCGCATATCAGTTGTCATTCGAAAAACTCCTTTTGGATCATTTTCGATTTTCATTTTACTTGGAATCTTTCTAAACATAAAATGATACGTCTTCATACAATCAGCATAAACTCCCAGCAAAAAAGGCCATATCCTATCCACATCCATAGCAGCAGTCATCGATGTGCCTGGGATGGCTTCTCTTCTAACAAGAGGATGCGGGCAGGCTTCAACAAACCGAACGAGACGTATACGCACGGTCTCCCGAGCCTCCGCCCGGCAGTCGTTTTCTTCCTTACATTATTCCTTCGGCTTAAAAAGGGAACGCATCCACCCTTTCCAACCTCGCTGGACACTTTTTTCTTCCACGCCAGTTACGGAAGGATTAACCGTTACATCCTCCAGTTCCACAGGGTAATCAACGGTCAGGACAAGTCCTGTATCCGTATCCGCTTCCTGGTTGGAAACCATGGTATGATGGATGCTCTCCTCTTCAGCAATGTCCATGTATGGACTGAGAAAGCGATAACTCACTTCCCCGTTCAACAACAGAGTCGCATCTTTATATTGCTTCATCCGGGATGAAAGCTCCTTCTTTGCCGTTCCCTGCATAACCTGTCCTTTCGTAAGAACCAGAATCACTCGTTCACGGATGGTTCCTAAGTACTGCTTCCGTTCGGAAGGTTTGGTTTCCGGCGTCCCGTATATCCCTTCCTGCAAATAATCATCGACGTTACGTTTCTTCATACGTGCACCTCATTCTCCTGCTGTATCTGTCGCCGCCCTGTTCCATCAAGGAACAAGGACGTCAATGTGGGAAGGAAGAATCGCCAGTTCCACCGGCAGACCCGCCCCCTCTTCTCCGTCTACGTTTGTGACAAGCTCCGCCTCGGAAGTCAGCCTTACTTTTTCTGCTGTAAAGTAATGGACACCTTCCACACTCTTCAAGTTGCCCCTCATGATTGCCGTTAGTATCGAACCTAGACGAATCATGCTCACTTTCGGAACGACATAACAATGAATGACACCGTCATTCACTTCCGCCTCCGGTGCCATCTTCTCGAATCCGCCTGTCGAGTTGGTCAATGCAGCGAGAAAAAGAAGTGCCTCCCCTTCCCAGGCCTTATTGTCGTAATCGATCCTGAGCGGGTAGCTTGAGTTGGCGGTGAGGGTTTTCACACCCTCGACAATATAGGCGAAAGGACCGAATTTTGTCTTCAAATCAGGGGAGACGTCATAGACGGCCTCTGCAATGGCTCCCGCCGCGACAATGTTGACGAAGTAGTCCTCATTGAACTTCCCGATATCGACCTGTTTGGTTCGATCCGAACGGAGCACTTCAATCGCTTCCTCGATATGAAGAGGTATATCAAGCGCTCTGGCGAAATCATTCACCGTCCCGAGTGGTATGATGCCAAGCAAGGGCCGATGATCTTGGTCAACCATTCCATTGATGGTTTCATGCAGGGTACCGTCTCCTCCCATCGAAACGACCAGACGGAATTCGTCTTTACAAGCGTCCTGACAATACTTGGTGGCATCCAATTCTTTCTCTGTCTGCACAACCTTCGTTTGATATCCTTTCTCTTCCAAAATCTCCTCGATCCGTTTCACATGATCCAACGCTTCTTCTTTCCCAGATGAAGGGTTCACTATAATCATCGCTTTATCCATACCTGTATTCCTCCTCCGCTTGCCTCTGCTCTCTTCTTTCCTTTTCACAGAGGAGAAGAAACGCATTCTAACGTGAATTTTTCTGGAACGAATAAGTTGTCTGCACCGGGCAAAAACCGACGGCCCTTAGAAACCCGTCCAGGCTGCGTTGCAGATCGAATGGTGGCGACACCCGCACATCGCTGACATTTTGCTCGTCCATCCAAGCCAATACTGCCCGGCAGAGTTGGGAACCGATCCCTTCCCGCCGATAAAATTCGTCCACATATATTTCTTGAATTGTACCTTGATTATTGTCATCCATTCTTCCAAGCGCATACCCTGTCATCCGTCCCTGAACTTCAGCGACGTACAGTTTCTGTTTCGGATCTTCAGAGAGGAAAACGTCGGCAGCCCAGAATTTCCTTTCTCTAAGCTGCTCCGCTCTCGCTTCCTTGGTTGTCTCCCTCTCTTTCATCACATGAAGAAAATCGATGCTGTATCTTGTAAAATGCATCAAGTCGCGCTCCAAAGGCTCACGGACTTCCATGTATTGCTTCCTCCTTCACTCTTTCCAAACTACATGATACTCTGGTGTACTTTTTATCACATCGTATGCAAACGAGCAAACAGGATCTACCTTCTTCTTCTCTTTTCTTGCATAGTTGACGACATGATCAACCAGATCTTTTCCGAGCCCCTGCTCTCGCTGGGCTGGTGTCACTTCTGTACTTGTGATGGTGATCACATTGTCATCCTCTTCAAAAAACAACTGGGCATCAGGGCTGTCCACACCACCGATATAAAATTCTCCTTTGGATTCATGTATCGTTCTGTCCATTGTTATCACTCCTTTTATAAGAGCATACCCATTTTCCACCTGCGAAAAACACCTGCCGGAATGATCCAGCAGGTGTTTATCCTTATGCCGTCGGTTTCAGTTCTTCCTCCAGCGGAATATTACGATTCAATCCTTTCCTTGCGGCGATAAAGAATGCCGCTACAATCGCTACCGTAATGACGGCGGACAGGATATAGGAAATATTGATAGAAAGCCCGAAGCCGATCGGTGCATTAAGAATGTACGTAAAGGTAGCCATTGTCATAAATGTTGCCGGGATAGCTGCAATGAAATAGTTCTTCCTGGCAAGGAATAAATACATTGCTCCAACCCATAAGGCAATGACGGCCGTCGATTGGTTAGCCCAGGAGAAGTATCTCCAAAGCAGAGTGAAATCGACGCGGGTCAATACGAAGGAGATAACGAACAGCGGCAGGGCGATCCACAACCGGCTCATAATCTTCTTCTGGGAAATATTCAGGTAATCAGCAATGATCATTCGGGCACTCCGGAAAGCAGTATCTCCGGAAGTGATCGGGAGAATGATGACACCAAGGACGGCAAGCGTTCCGCCGACTGCTCCAAGCATAGCGATCGACACTTCGCTTACCACCGCAGCAGGTCCACCGGAAGCAAGCACTTCATTCAGACCGGCAGAGCCGTTGAACAAGCTCATGGCTGCAGCGGCCCAGATCATGGCGATAATTCCTTCTGCAATCATCATGCCGTAGAAGATGCGGCGCCCTTGCTTCTCCTGCTGAGTCGTACGGGAAATGATCGGCGTCTGAGTAGCATGGAAGCCGGAAAGAGCTCCGCAGGAAATAGTAAGAAACAACAGCGGGAAGATCGGCGCATTATCCGGGTGCATATTCGTAAGGCTGAGCTCAGGAATTGGTGCTCCTGTCACAATCAACGAGATGCCGACACCAAGAGCACTGACAACAAGAAGGGCGCCGAAGATCGGATAGAACCGCCCGATGATTTTATCGATCGGAAGCATCGTCGCCAACAGATAGTAAACGAAAATAGCTGCTAGAATTACAGGTAGAGACAACCAGCTGCTCGTCATATTGTGCAGAAGATCTGCAGGGGCGGTGACGAAGACCGTTCCCACAAGGACCAGCAAAAGAATAGCAAAGGCATTCACCACATGCTTCATCACTTTACCAAGGAATTTACCGGCAAGCTCAGGAAGGTGCGCACCACGGTTACGGATCGAAATCATACCTGTCAAATAATCATGGACGGCACCGGCAAAGATACAGCCGAACACAATCCATAGAAACGCAACAGGACCGTATAAAGCACCAAGGATCGGACCGAAGATGGGACCGACACCGGCGATATTCAGTAATTGAATCAAGGAATTTCTCTTCTCTCCCATCGGCAGATAATCGACCCCGTCGCCGTGGGAATAAGCAGGCGTCTGACGTTTTTCATTGACACCGAAAACTTTCTCTACGTACTTACCATATGTGAAGTAACCGACAATTAAAATAGCAATACTGACCAGAAACGTAATCATGGATTTTCCTCCCCATCATTGTAATCGCTTACAAATAATGTACCAGGATAACGCTTTCATGAGTCGTTTCCAGCTTAAGATGTCGAATAGGCGGCCCAACACGTCAAATACCCGTACTGAAAAACAGCACGGGTACTCCTATAGCTCTAATTGTTTACGCAAGCCTTTCACATAGTTTCTGCTGACAGACAGACGCTCCTCGGTTCCTTTCAATTCGAGCTGATACGCTCCGTTGAACCATGGAGTCAACCGATCGATATAGTCCAAGTTAACAAGATAGCTTTTGTGAATCCGATAAAAGGAATAAGACCGCAGCCGCTCTTCGATTTCCTTCAAAGGAGCCTTCGTCTCGTAGGTGCCGTTTCTTCCTGCAATCTTGGTCACCCGCCCATCGCGGTACACATACATGATATCTCCGGGGTCGATGTAATCAATACGGTCCTCCCCCTCGACAGCAAGCCTTGACGGGCCGGTTTGAGACAAAGTTTCCGTTTCCGGCTGCATCAGCCGGATCACCCGTTCCACCGTCTCGTTCAGGCGCTCTTCCTCAAACGGCTTCAATAGATAGTCCACCGCCTGGTGACGGAACGCTTTGACAGCAAAATCGGGATATGCCGTTGCAAACACAATAATGGGCTGTTTCTTTAATTCCTGAACAGCTTTCGCTACTTCCATGCCGTCCATCTTCGGCATCTCCACGTCCAGGAATAATACGTCCGGTTGAAGCTGGAGCGTCTTCATCACCGCTTCTTCTCCGGACCCTGCTTCTCCTACCACTTCGAGCTCTGGGTATTGATTCAGAAGAAAGTTTAATTCTTCTCTGCTGAAACGTTCATCATCAACGATTACTACACGTATTTTCTCCATCATCGTGTAATCTCCTGCCTTTCCACGGGCAATAAAAACGTAATTTCCGTACCCGCTCCATGCTCACTTTTAATCGAAAGTGTGGATCCTTTTCCATGCATGTGCTCCAACCGTCTGTTCACGTTATAAATACCAAAGCCGGTACCATTATGTGAATCGACGTAATCTGTTCCGAGCGTTTCCAAGCGTTCGGGATCGATCCCCGTGCCATTATCTTCTATGGAGACACGGACGCCGTCCTCCTCTGCTTTGACAGAAATCCGGATAATCGCTTCTCCATCCTGATCTTTAATTCCATGCTTCATACAGTTCTCCACTAAGGGTTGAAGCGTCAATGGGGCTATCCTTGCTGTCAAAGCAGCTTCATCTACGTCGTAATAGACGTGGAGCCGATCCACAAATCGTGTCTCTTCGATCAACAGGTATGCCTTCACATGCTTCAATTCTTCTTCTAAGGTAATCCAGGTTTTCCGTGTCGCATTGAGGTTCTGGCGGAAGAACTTAGAGAGCGCTATTAACAAGGAGCGGGCACGATCCGGCTCTGTTCTCGTCAAGGATACGATTACGTTTAAGGAATTGAACAGAAAATGCGGATTCACCTGCGCCTGGAGAGCTTTCACTTCCGCTTCTCTAGCAAGTTCCTGCGCTCTTTCCGCATCGGCAAGTTCCAGTTGTTGGCTGAGGAGGCACTCAACCCTTGAATCAACTCAATCAGTACATTGGATATATCCTTTTCTGAACGCACATAGAATTTCAACGTTCCCACTACTTCCTGCCGCTTCATCAGCGGAGCGATGACTGCCGCTCCTAATGGGCATCTTGCCGTTTGACAATGAATCTCTTCGTGACCTGCTATCGCCATCTTTCCGTCTCTGATGACCTGCTTCGTCGCATCTGTCTGAATCGGAACTCCGGACTTATGATGATCATCAGCAAGACCTACATGGGCAAGGATATCATTCTTATCCGTCATGGAAATTGCGCTGACATCCACTTCTTCATAAATGATACGGCAGGCCTGTCCTGCCGACTGGGCAGACAATCCTTTTCTTAAATGAGAAACGGTGGACTCCGCCAGCTTTAATGCTTTCTGAGCTTGAAGAGCTCCTACTTTCTCTTCTTCATGAAGCACATTCCGTATGATTAACAGGAACAATGCAGCCCCGACACCGTTCGCGGCAATCATGGGTAAGCCGATTTCCTGAACAAGCCCCCACGCTCTTGAAAAAGGGGACGCAGTAAGGAGAATGATGCCCATCTGCACCGTCTCCGCCAATGCACCGACGAGCAGGGCCGTTGTCAGCTTTAATGGTCTGTCTTTCTTATGGAACAAGCCGGCAAGGAGCCCGGCCACGACAGCAGAGATTCCGCAGGCAAGACCGGTGAAACCACCCAGAGAAAACCGATGCAGCCCCGCGATTACGCCTGCGCCGATTCCAATCCGGTACCCTCCGAATAATCCGGCAGCCACAATTCCGATGACTCTGGAATTAGCAAGCGCTTCCGATTCTCCTAAATTAAAGGCCCACCTTCCGAAATCCAATGAATCCGTATTGTAGGTAATCCCTGTATAGGTGCCGATGATACCGAACACCCCGAAAAAGACGACAGCCATGAACTGCTGTCCGGAATCCAAGGTCTTTTTATCTATCAGTTCCCGAAAAAACGGAACCTCGTTATGATGAAAGCGACGGTCACGATGATACCGAGTCGCTCCAACATGGGAAGGAACAGTTCAAACATCGCTCGCCTTCCTCTCTGTACTTTTTTCACTTATTGTACCATGTTTGAAAACGGTTCATGTAAAGGAGCAAAACGAGATATATTCAGAAAATACAGGCAATCCCCCGCTTTCTTTGGTACACTTTTGGAAATGAGGTGATCCTAATGATGAAGAAAATAGCTATTATTCAAATGAACATTGTACTTGGCAACCCGGAGGCAAACCGGAAAGCGGCAGCTGTAAAAATCAAAGAGGCAGCTGAAAACGGGAGCTCTGTAATTGTGTTACCTGAACTATGGACGACGGGTTACGATCTATCCCGTTTCGATGAACTTGCAGAAACGATGAGTGGACCAACACATTTGTTAATGAAAGAAATGGCATGTGATTATGAAGTGACCATTATGGGATCGGTTGCCGAACGGGAAGATGACGTCTTTTACAACACATTTGTCGCGTATGACCCCTCGGGTGAGCGGATCCTGTCCTATCGAAAAGCCCACCTGTTCCGACTGATGGACGAAGAAAAGTTCCTGGAATCAGGGAACGAGAAAGGCTTGTTCCATTTGGAGGGCGCTCCGCTGGCCGCCGTTATCTGTTACGATATCCGCTTTCCGGAATGGCTGCGTTCCCATATGATTCATGGAGCCAAAGCACTGTTCGTCACTGCCGAATGGCCGAAGCCGCGCGTGGATCATTGGCGAAATCTTCTGATCAGCAGAGCGATTGAAAACCAGTGCTTCGTGATCGCCTGCAACCGTGTCGGCTCTGATGAAGCCAACACATTCGGCGGCCATTCCGTCATCATCGACCCATGGGGGAAAGTACTTGCCGAAGCTGGGTCCGAAGAAGAAATCCTATACGCAGAAGTAAATTGGGAAGCTGTAGAGGATATCCGAAAACAAATTCCTATTTTCCAGGACCGACGCCCGGATTTATATGAATAAAAAAGAACCTTGCATCGATTACTCCGGTGCAAGGTTCTTCTTATAAGCAGGTTCCTGATAAAAATAGTTCGGTGTTTCGATCCGGTTCTCATAACTGGAATGAAAAATGTGCGTCGAAGCAGGAGAAACCGGCGGAATCAGCCAAGACCAATCGCCGGTGACTTCACGGCCGCATTGGTGCTCTTTGTTCTCAAAGAGCTGGAATTGTTGAGCTGCCGTATGGTGATCAACCACGCTTACCTTATCTTCTTTGTAAGAATGGAGGACTGCCTGATTAAGCTCAATCAAGGCCCGATCCTTCCATAGCGTTCTATTCCTTTTCGTATCGAGCCCCATCGCTTCTGCAACAACAGGAAGCAGATTATAGCGGAATTCGTCTGCCAAGTTTCTGGCACCAATTTCTGTTTCCATGTACCATCCGTTAAACGGCGCCGCTGTATAATGGATGCCGCCTATTTCCAAGCGCATATCGGAAATCACAGGCACAGCATGCCAACGAAGACCAAGGTCTTCGAACCACTCCAACTCCGGGTGACGAAGAGAAACTTCCAATATGCTTTCCTGTGGAATATCAAACATCTCAGGTTCCTGATCACCGATTTGAACGAGAAGAGGCAGGACATCGAACGCCCCCCCTGAACCGGACCAGCCCCGCGCCATACACTCTTTCGTTATATCGATGGAAGCAGGATCCCCGACAATACCGCTTTCCTCTTCATAACCGGCGTATCGGATCAGCTGGTGATTCCATATTCGTACGGCTCCCTCTTCTTGTTCCGGTCGAAATATAGTGATGGTGGAGCGGATTCTTCCATTATTCGTAGCATAATCCAGATGATCAATAAGAGCATGGAAGATATCCTCTTCTGTATTCAGGTGACGACGGTCAAACACCTTCAAACTGTTCCAGAATAACCGGCCGATACACCGGTTGCTGTTTCTCCAAGCGGCTTTCGCACCGTACTCCAGCTCTTCAAAAGTGTGGGTATAGGTCCCTGTCAGGCTGATCTCCTGTTTTATCTGCTCAAGCCTCTCCTCCGAACCGGTCGCCCCTTGTTCATGGTAGTATTGGCGGATGAACGATTCCGCCTTTTCATATAGATCTATATTCACAGCTTGAATCCTCCTGTACGTTCCTTACTGCTTTTATCCTACCATAAATGGTGGAACCTCTAGTAAGAAACGCTTATTCAGCTCGACGGGAAGCCTGTTGTATCGGATCCCATACGCTGTTGAACGGAGGAGCATACGATAAATCCAGGTCCTGAAGATCATCCACTGTCATGTCATGATAGAGAGCGGTTGCAAGGACATCCACCCTTTTATCCACACCCCTTCCTCCGATGATCTGCCCGCCGAGCAGACGCCGGGAAGACTGGTGATAGACGAGCTTTACCGTCATCGGATCATCCTTGGAATAATAGCCGGCTGCATGGGTGGAATCGATGGTGACCGATAAATGAGGAATCTTCTCCCTCTCTGCTTCTTTAGCACTTAAACCTGTTCGTCCAAGGGACAAGTGGAAGAATTTCAGAATAGAGGTCCCGACAATTCCGTGAAACGACTTGTGCTGATCAACCATATTCAACCCGGCAATCTGCCCCTGTTTGTTCGCATGCGTACCAAGCGGTATATAATCAAGCTTCTGTTTGACCCGATGGTACTGCATAGCGCAGTCACCAGCAGCATAGATGTCGAGAATACTTGTCTCCATAAAGGCATTGACCGAAACAGCATCCTTCAGACCCTTAAAGATGCCTGTTCCCTCAAGAAAAGAAGTATTAGGCGTCACACCGACTGCTACGATGACAAGGTCCGTGTCATACTCCCCTTGATCTGTACAAACGGTACGAACCCGCCCTTCCCCGCGGAAGGCTTCGACCGACTCATTAAGATGCAGATCCACTCCGTGCTTTTCCGCTTCCTCATGGATGGAGGAGGCCATTTCCTCATCAAACATTTCACCGAGCTGGGACCCCCGCTGAATCAGACGGACTTCCTTACCGATCGTTACGAAACTTTCCGCCAACTCAAGTCCGATATAACCGCCCCCAATGATCGTCACTCGTTTTGTATCGGGAGTCATGTCTTTCCTAATGGCCTCCACATCCGGGATCGTCTTCAAGGTGTAAATGCCGGGAAGATCCTTTCCCTCCCATGGCGGCAGAACAGGAGAAGCACCGGAAGCAATTAATAGCCTGTCGTACTTTTCTTCAAAGGCTTCCCCGGTTCTGTCGTCGGTTCCATGGACGACCTTTCGATCACAATCCACCTTCTCGACCAAGTGGTTCGTCCGCACGTCGATTCCGTATTTAGACCGAAACGTCTCCGGGTCACGTGCGATTAAGTCTTCCGCATCGTCCACGTCTCCACTCAGTACATAAGGC
>NZ_ANPF01000005.1:0-21726 GCF_000328325.1 Halobacillus sp. BAB-2008
ATGCGACTTCTGTCGATTCTTCCGACGGTGTATATCTTGTACCGGCATTCGTCGGTCTTGGAACACCGTACTGGGACAGCGATGCCCGCGGAGCTGTCTTCGGATTGACTCGTGGTACGTCCAAAGCCCACTTTGTCCGGGCTACACTGGAATCACTCGCTTATCAAACGAAAGATGTGCTGGATGCAATGATTGCTGATTCCGGCATCGATTTGAAGGCCCTTCGTGTGGACGGTGGAGCCGTGAAGAACGATTTCCTCATGCAGTTCCAGAGCGACATGCTTGGTGTGCCTGTTGAGCGGCCGGTCGTTCAGGAAACAACAGCACTGGGGGCTGCCTTCCTGGCAGGACTTGCCGTGGGTTATTGGAAAGATAAAGATGAAATTAAGCAGCATTCTGATAATGAGCGTACGTTTACGGTAGAAATGAGCAAAGAGGAACAAGATAAGTTGTACAGCGGCTGGAAGAAAGCTGTAGAAGCAACAAGACAATTCAAGTAATGAAGAAGGGCACCTTTTTTCCATGGAAAGAGGGTGCCCTCTTACATATTGTCAAAAGGGAGTGAGTATGGATGAAGAAAATAATGAATGAACCTGAACAAATTATTCATGAGATGTTGGACGGTTTGACGTCTGCCTACCCTGAAAAATGAGACGCCTGGAAGAAACTACGGTGATTGTAAGAAAAGACGCACCCGTGGAAGGAAAGGTCGGGATAGTGAGCGGAGGCGGGAGCGGACATGAACCCGCTCATGCTGGTTTTGTTGGCAAAGGCATGTTGGACGCAGCCGTTTCCGGAGAGGTGTTCACATCTCCTACTCCTGATCAAATATTAGAAGCCATTAAAGCCGTTGACAGCGGAGCCGGCGTCCTGCTGGTCGTCAAAAACTATACGGGAGATGTCATGAACTTCGATATGGCTAAAGAGTTGGCAGAAGCAGAAGGAATTGCCGTAGAAAGTGTGCTTGTGAATGATGACGTAGCCGTCGAGGATAGCTCATTTACGACAGGCAGACGCGGGGTCGCCGGTACGGTGTTCGTCCACAAAATTGCCGGGGCGAAAGCAGAAGAAGGAGCTTCCCTTGAAGAAGTCAAGCAGACAGCTGAACACGTTGTTCATAATGTCCGGACGATGGGGGTGGCACTAAGCCCGTGCATCATGCCGACATCCGGGGAGCCGAGCTTTCATTTGGAGGACGGTGAGATGGAACTCGGGATCGGCATTCACGGGGAGCCGGGGGTGGAGACCAAGCCCCTGGCCACCGCAGACGAAATCGCCACAGCGCTTCTGGACAGTGTGCTGTCAGAATTGGAGCCGGTAGGAAACGACCAGGCTGCGGTCATGATCAATGGGATGGGAGCTACACCGGAGATGGAACTGTACGTGTTTAACCGCAAAGTACAGGAATTGCTTGCCGAGAAAGGGGTTTCCGTTTGTCGTACTTTTGTTGGGGAATATATGACATCCCTTGAAATGGCAGGCTGCTCTCTGACTATATTGAAGGTGGATGACGACTTGAAGGCGTTATTGAATGCGCCGTCCGAGGCTCCCGCATTCCGTTATTGAGAAGGAGGAGTATACGATGTTGAACGTCGAAAATACCATCCAATGGATGATGATTACGAATGAGAAGTATCAGGAACAGAAAGATTATCTCACCTCCCTGGACCGCGCGGTCGGAGACGGCGATCACGGTATTAATATGGCTAGAGGGTTCAAGGAAGTGGCTTCTGCTCTGGAAGACGGGTCCTTCAGCGACGTTTCAGATGTGTTGAAAAAGGCAGCCATGACCGTGATGTCAAAAGTGGGCGGAGCATCTGGCCCCCTTTATGGTACCGCATTTTTGAAAATGTCGACGGCATGCAAAGGAAGAGACGTCGATGCGTCCGTCTTCAGTGAAATGGTGCAGGAAGCACTGGAGGGTTTGAAGCAGAGAGGAAAAGCAGAGGTTGGCGAGAAGACGATGATCGATGTGTGGTCTCCAGTCGCCGAAGCAGTAAAAGAGGAAGGCACTTGGGAGCCTGTGAAATGGAAAGAAGCTGCAGAAACGGCAATGGAAGCTACAGAATCTCTCCAAGCGACGAAAGGACGGGCTTCCTACTTGAAAGAACGGTCCGTCGGTCATCTTGATCCTGGTGCTGTCTCTTCCTTTTACTTATTTGAAGCGCTGGCATCTGTGGAAGGGGCTGAGTGATCATGTCGAATGTCGGAATCGTGCTTGTTTCCCACAGCGATAAGGTGACCGAAGGAATAAAAGAACTGTTGGATCAGGTTGTCGGCAGCGTTCCGGTCGTATCTGCCGGGGGGAGTGAAGACGGTGGGATCGGGACAAGCTTTGACCGAATTCAAACAGCGATTCAGTCGATCGAAGCAGAAAACGTTCTTGTTTTTTTTGATTTAGGAAGTGCAAAGATGAATGCGGAAATGGCGATTGAAATGAGCGAACAGGTGAAAGCTCAGCTTGTATCCTATCCTATCCTTGAGGGTGCTTATTTAGCAGCGGTGGAAGCAAGCATCGACAAGTCGTTGGAGGATATATTGGCCTCCTTGCAGAAAGAATTCGGCAGGGACTGAAGAACCGGGGGATCCTTCCCCCGGTTTTCTGTTTTTTACAACGTCTGACAAATTAGAAAACTCAAACGAATCGGAATATGATACGATGGAAATAAGATAACGGTTTCATAAAAGGAGGGAATGAAGATGAGAGTATCACTCAGAACGAAGATATCGGGCTTGGTTCTTTCATTGCTCCTTCTTGTCATTGCCCTCCTTACCGGTGCGTTTGCTTATATTGAGAAAGAAGATGTAGAAGATCAAATGGGACAGCTCGCTCTTCGTGTTGCGAGTACCGTCTCCTTTATGCCTTCTGTCCAACAGGCGTTTCAGCAGGAGGACCCGTCCAGGACTATTCAACCCATTGCGTTACGAGTGCAGGAAGAAACGGGAGCGGAATTCGTTGTAGTCGGCAATGCCGCCGGCATCCGCTATGCCCATCCGGACCCGGACAAAATCGGGAAGAAGATGGTTGGTGGCGATAACGATCGTGCGGTGATGGACGGGGAGTATTACGTTTCCACCGCTGAAGGTTCGCTCGGTCCTTCAATGCGGGGAAAGGCACCGATTTACTCCAATGACGGGGATATTGTAGGTCTCGTGTCGGTCGGTTTTCTGTTGGAAGACGTGCGTTCTTCTGTTTGGAAGAAGATGAGCCACGTCTTCGGTATCGCTCTCCTGACGTTATTGATCGGGGTCATCGGAAGTCTTTTCCTGGCACGCAGTATTAAGAAAGACACGCTTGGTCTCGAACCATATCAAATCACCTCCTTCTATCAAGCACGGCAGGCAATCCTTTCTTCGGTCAAAGAAGGAATCATTTCCATAAATGAACAGGGAAATGTCACGATGATCAATAATTCCGCCATGGAGCTTTTGAACATCAAGGATAAGACGGAAGGACGACCGATTAAGGAAGTCTTTCCTAATACGAAGATGCTGGAGGTCTTGAGGACGGGACGGATGGTGAAAGATGAGGAAATGCGCCTCCAAAACAAGATTGTCATCGTCAACCGAACCCCGATCATCCAGGAGGACAAAGTCATCGGTGTCGTTTCCAGTTTTCGTGATAAAACGGAGGTAAGGGAAATGGTGCAGGCGTTATCAGAGGTGAAGCGTTATTCAGAAGGCCTGCGTTCACAAACGCATGAGCATGCCAACAAAATGTACCTGCTGCTCGGCCTTCTTCAATTAGGGAAACAAAACGAAGCCGTCGCGATGATCGAGGAGGAGTACACCTATGCGGAGAAGAACAAACGGATTATTTTCGACCGCATCGGGGATGACACCGTACAGGCGATCCTGGCAGGCAAGATGAGTAAAGCGAGTGAGTTGAAGGTGGAGTTTGTGATACAGGAAGAATCGGAGCTGCAGCGGGTCCCGAGTCATATCAGCAGGACGGATCTTGTGACGGTCCTCGGAAACATCATTGATAATGCTTTCGAAGCCGTACAAAATCAGGAGGAAAAACGGGTGGAGTTCTTTGCGACAGATGTGGGGGAAGCAGTCGTTTTTGAAGTGACGGACAGTGGCGGGGGGATCCCGGAAGATTCTTTCTGCTATTTGTTTATCCGGGGATATTCAACAAAACAAGGGGAAATGCGCGGGTATGGTTTGTCTAATGTTAAAGAGGTCATAGACAAGCAGAAGGGATCGATGGAAATCAGTGATGCGCCGGATGGAGGAACCGTGTTCTCCATTTTCTTCCCTAAAGTGAAAGGGGCGGATGAGTATGAAAGTGATGGTCAGTGAAGATGATTTTCGGGTGGCTGACATGCATGCACAGTTTTTGCAGAGCATGCCCGGTATTACAGTGGTAGGAAAAGCGCTGAATGCGTCAGAGACGCTGGTGCTCCTCGAGGAAAAGCGGCCCGACCTGTTACTGCTCGATGTGTATATGCCGGACAGGCTTGGTGTTGAAATTCTTCATGAAATCAGAGAAACTGCTTTGGAGGTGGACATTATCATGATCACGGCCGCCAAAGAGAAAGAAGTTGTTGAACAAGCCTTGAAATACGGGGTCGTCGATTATATTATCAAGCCGATTACACTGGAGCGCTTCCAGCAGACTATAGAAGACTACCGCCGCAGGCGTACGTTATTAAAGAATGCCGACTCTTTCGATCAAGCGGGGATCGACCGCCTCCTGAAAGCTTCGGCACTGATAGAAGCGGAAGAACCGATTCACGTACCGAAAGGAATCGATCCACGGACGCTGAAAAAAGTCGAAGGGCTGCTAAGGGACTCCGCGGACGGATTGACGGCGGAGCAGGCCAGTAATGAAATGGGAGCATCGAAGACGACGGCACGAAGATACTTGGAATACTTAATCAGCATCAGGAAAGGGAAGGCGGAGATGAATTACGGGCGGGTAGGCAGGCCGGAGCGGAAATACTACAGTAATAAATAAAGCCGGACGTGACGTCCGGCTTTATTTGCTCTGCAGTTTAACTGTTATGAAAGTCTTTCTTATCTAGTTCCCATCTGTGGTGAATGAACAATCCCCCTGAGCACCCTCCCCCCAGGACACTGGCTTCTTCACGATGTAGTTATCCTGCCGTCGGACATCTTTACGGTCCGATCGACGTAAGAAAGCAGTTCTTCTTCGTGGGTGATCATTAAAGTTGTGGTACGGGAAGACTGGGTCACATCCTGGATCAGCTCCATAATTTCGATGGAACGTTTCGAATCGAGACTCGCTGTCGGTTCATCGGCAAACAGCACCTTTGGATCATGGATGATCGCCCGTGCCACGGCCACCCTCTGTTTTTCGCCGCCGGAAAGCGAGGAAGGATAAGCGTTTGTCCGGTGTGTCATGGCGACTTTATCCAGGGCCTCCCGGATCCGCTGTTTCTTCTCCCTTTTATACGCTGTCCATCCGGAGACATCCAGCATCATTGCAAGCTGCTCTTCCACGGTCAGGAAAGGAACAAGGTGGGAAGATTGAAAAATGAATCCGAATGCTTCCGCTCTCGCCTGCCGCATGGCTTTTTTATTGTTGGAATCCAAAACCTTGCCATCAAAGATGACTTCGCCTGCGGTAGCAGGTTGAAGTCCTGCTGCAATCGTAAGAAGTGTGCTCTTTCCCGAACCGGATGCACCTGTCAAAGCGGTCCATTCCCCTTCTTTTAAGGATAGGTTAATTCCCTTCAGTACCTCTTCTTCCACCTCTCCGCTCTGAAAGGTTTTCTTTATCTGTTTCAGTTCTAAACGTTTCATCTTATGCATCTCCTCGTTGAATGGCTGTGAGTGGATCAATTCGCCTGATTTGAACGGCAGATAATGTCGAACCTGCAAATCCGACAATGAAAAACACGAGAGACAAGCGCAGAACGGTTTGTACCGACAGCGAGTAAGGCGTACCTTCAGGGAGAAGGTGGATCAGGTTCAAACTGACGGCACTTGCAGCCACAATGGATAAGACGATGAGTACCCCCATTTGAGTCCACATCATTTGAAAAAGTGTCCTCGTCCGCAGCCCCAAGGCTTTTAGAATTCCATACATCCCAACTTTCTGTACATTCATCATGTAGAAGAAGACAGCGAACAACAGGCCGCTGATCCCGACCAGGAACCAGACGATCATGGTCAATGTGGTCTGTTCGGCTTGGTAACTAGGAATGGTAGTTAAAAATTCTTGTTTTGAGAAGGGGCGTAATTCTGTAGTGTTCTTTTCATCTGATGCAACGAGAACCTGCCACTCCTTCAGTCCTGTCATCCTTTGGTAGGTGGACTCGTTTAGCAAAGCGACAGGGGAGTGGTTAAACCGTTTATGGTCTGTGAACCCTGCAATCCGCAGCGGTTCTTTCAACAAAGGTGTCTGAATCCATTCTCCTTCCGACAGCCCTTCTTTCTTAAGCGATGAATCTAGGATGACCTCCCCATCGCCGACCTGTTGTACCTGTTCCGGTTCATTAGAAGAAAAAAAGGCTACCGTATGCTTTTCTTCCTGTTCACCTGTCATCGTTCCCATCTGAATGGAAAAAGCAAATATCCCGCTTTCCGCTTCTGTCGACGGGATGGTCGACTGTGCATAACACCCTTCTGCTCCTGCATTTAAGTGAAAAGTTTTGTCAGGCATCTGCTTGACCAACGAAACGTTATCTTCCGACAACCCTTCGGAAAGTCCGGACAAGATAAAGGTCATTAAGCTTAATAGAAAAACGATGGATCCGAGCAGCAGAAATCTTGCTTTATTTTTCTTCATTTCCTTCCATGCCATATTCATCTACTTCATTCCTCTCTGTTCTTTCTGCTTCCATGTTAATCATCCTGTGTGAACAGAAGGTGAATGAAAGATTACAGCCTTGGCAGGGTGACAAGGAAAGTGGACCCGGAACCAGGTTCACTGTGTAAATGGACGCTCCCATCATGGAGGTCGATGATTTCTTTGACGATGGAAAGCCCCAGTCCAGTACCAGGCACAGATCGGGATCTGGCTTGATCCGCTCGGTAGAAGCGGTCGAATACCTGCTCCTGCTCCTCTTCTGATAAACCGATGCCGCAATCCGTTATGGAGACGTTTATCTCATCCGCTGTGGCGGTTCCCTGAATCGATATTGTCCCCTCTGTGCTGTTATACTTGATTGCGTTTGTCAGCAAATTTTCCCAGACTGTATAAAGTAGAGCTTCGTTCCCAAGGCAGATCATTTCGTCCAGATTGTAGCTGATCGACATCCCCGCTTCATCTATTCTCCAGTGATACCTTCGTATCAATTGCTTTAATTGGCCGCTTACGTCGACCGGGCTCTTCTTTATGTTTTCTTCTTCCGGAGAAAGCGAAGAGAGAGTCAGCAATTGACTGGATAAGGCAGACATCCGTTCTGCTTCTTCCTGGATGACGGCCAAATATTTCTGCCGCTCTGCATGCGGAAGATTGTCATTCTCCAGCAGACGGCTGTATCCCTGAATATTGGAGAGCGGCGTCCGGATGTCGTGGGATACGTTTGAAACGAAACTTTTTCTCATTTCATCCAGCTTGCCCAGCCGGGTGATCATGTCATTGAAACGGCGGGCCAGCTGGCCGATTTCGTCTTTCCTTGTCACCTTCAAGTAAACACCGAACCCTTCTTCGCCGACCTTGTTGACAGCAGCCGTCAATTTCCGGATGGGGTGAATGATCAACCCTGACCAAATCAGCATAGCCGCAAGACTTAATAATACGATGGCAGCAACCATCCACGCGAGCAGGATGTGAAGTTCATTGAACAGCAGTTCGATGTCCGGCCGCATGAACAAGGCGTATCGTGTTCCCTCATATGTTAGAGGCACCCCGACGGTGTTCCGCAGTTCATTGGCGAAGAAGCCTGTCACAAACGTCTCCTTCGGAAAATCACGCATACCATGATAGATGTCTCCCTCGATCACCCGGCTGACGGCGGATGCCGGCAAATTATGTTCATTAAAGGAGCGTCCAAAGTATTGTTTCCCTTCCTTCTCACTGAAAAGGTAGAGCTGATAGCCGGTGGAGGCGGTATGTTCAAGAAAATCCTCAAGGCTTTTCTCTGTTTCTCCATAGGCAGCCATTTGAAGCGCAATCTTCGTGTTCTTCGTGTCATTCTCCGGCTTCAGCTCATTCTGATAGTAAAGATTGGAAAGGAGAAATCCGGTAACAGCGCTTCCAATCATAATGAACAACGTCGTCCATAGGAATTTAGAATACAGGGTTTTCATAAAAGAGACGCCTCCAACTTGTAACCGATCCCCCGGACCGTGGTAATTTTGACAGATGATTCAGCGCCGGCCAGCCTTTCTCTGATTCGTTTGATGTGCACATTGAGCGTTCGCTCATCGCCTTCAAAATCGAGTCCCCATATTTGCTCAATCAGCATATCACGCTGGAGGACACGATTCGGGCGGCTGGCTAATAAGCTTAACAGTTCGAATTCCTTGAGAGGGAGTAGAAGATGCTGCCTGCCGATTGCCACTTCATAATTTTTTCTGTCTATGATTATATCTCCGGCGCGGACGACCAAATCAGCCGGTTTATCATAACGTCGCAGAACGGCTCGTATTCGGAAGACCAATTCCCTCGGCTCAAACGGCTTCACGATATAATCATCTGTCCCCGCATCATAGCCCTGTTCTTTATCGTAGAGCTCTCCTTTAGCTGTGAGCAGGATTACAGGGTGGTCATAAAATTTACGAATTTCTTTTGTTAGCGAGAAACCATCCAGCCCCGGCATCATCACATCGACAATGACGAGATCAAAGGATTCCTTCTCGAGCATAAGAAGCGCTGCTTTGCCGTCTTCAGCAGTCCGTGCAAGGAACCCTGCCTGTTCTACAGTAAGTTTTACAAGATCCAATATATGGGGATCGTCATCAACGATTAAAATGGAAATCATTCATTTCATCCTCTCTTTACTCCTTCTTTCCCTTTACCTTTACACAGTAAAGTGAACAGAAGGTGAACGGATAACCTCATCCTTCCCATTTTACTATGTAACTAAAAAACAAGTCTGTCATGGAATTGATAAAAATCGTAATAATTACTGTTTACAAATAGTAATGATTACGATAATATAAGTTTGAATAAAAGGAGGAGAGAGAACTTGGTTAAGAAATTACTAGGAATCATCAGTTTACTTACTGTACTAATTGCTCTTGCTGCATGTGGAAACGATACGGAGAGTAGTGGAGAAGGAGAAAAAGAAACCTCGGAGGAACCGCTGAAGATATTTACCACGGTGTATCCGCTCCAGTTTTTTGCTCAGCAGATTGCAGGGGATGGTGCTTCGGTTGAGTCCATTCTCGCACCAGGTTCAGATGCGCATACATATGAACCGACGACGAAGGAAATGATAGAAATCGCGGAAGCAGATGCTTTCCTGTACAACGGTGCAGGGCTTGAGACATACGCACAGAAAATCTCTGATTCTATTAAGGATGAAGATGTGACGATTTTAGAAGCGACGGATGGAGTAGAACTGGCGGAACACGCCCATGACCATGATCATGGAGATGATCACGACCACGGACACAGCCACGGAGATCAGGATCCGCACGTCTGGCTTGATCCTGTCCGTTCCATAAAAATGGCAGAAAATATTAAAGATACACTGGTAGAACTTCGTCCGGAACAAGAAGAGGTATTCGAGCAGAATTTCGAAGAGTTAAAAGGTCAGCTTGAAAGCCTGGATGAGGAGTTCCGTACCCAAATTGACAGCCTTCCGGAGAATAAAATTATTGTCTCCCATGCAGCCTATGGATATTGGGAAGATTTATACGGCATTGAACAAATCGCAGTTTCCGGTTTAAGTCCGACGAATGAGCCTTCGCAGAAAGACTTACAGGGGATTGTTGAAACTGCGGAGAAGTACGGCTTAAACTATGTGCTTTTCGAACAGAACATTACACCGAAAGTTGCGGACGTCGTCCGGGAGGAAATAGATGCGGAAACATTGCGTATCCATAACCTTGCAACATTAACAGAAGAAGATATCGATAACGGGGAAGACTACTTTTCTTTAATGGAGAAGAATTTGGATGTTCTAACCAAAGCGCTTTCTGAAAAGTCGGACGTTGATATAGAAGTGGAGGAAGAGCATGGACATGATCATGCCTTAAGTGAAGAGGAACAGAAGATCTATGATGGATATTTTGAAGACAGCCAGGTAAAAGACCGCCCCCTTTCCGATTGGGCCGGTGACTGGCAGTCTGTCTACCCTTACCTTCAAGACGGCACGTTAGATGAGGTGTTCGCACATAAAGCGGAAGATGAAGGAGATAAGACAGAAGCGGAGTACAAAGAGTACTATGAAACAGGCTATAAAACAAATGTCGATCGTATCATCATGGAAGAAGACGGCAGCGTGACTTTCTTTAAAGACGGCGAAGAGAAATCTGCCATGTACAGTTATGATGGCTATGAGATCCTGGAATACGAAGGAGGAAATCGCGGCGTCCGCTACATTTTCAAGAAGGAAGACGGATCAGAAGGAATGCCTGCTTACTTCCAATTCAGCGACCACAGTATCGAACCGACAGATGCTGGACATTATCACCTCTACTGGGGAGATGATCGTGAAGCACTGCTTGAGGAAGTGACAAACTGGCCGACTTATTACCCGAGTGACATGGACGGAGAGGAGATAGCTCATGAAATGATGGCTCACTAATTTAATTCCTAAGAAAGCATATCCGAATTGGATATGCTTTTTTTTTCTGTTTTGCCGGCTTCGTTGTTACTTTCTATATCGTAAATTTTATTTGGTTAATTAGCTTTATTGCATTTAATATAGAATATTTTGAAAACGGTTACATTTCTGAATTCTTTCGATACACTATCATCAAGGAACGACAAATAGAGAGGGGTTATTGCATGAAACACATGTGGAAACTAGGGGCTTTATTGATTGTATTATTTTTGGCAGCGTGTGGGGGATCGCAAGCGTCCGGTGATGGAGATGATGGAGAATGGAAGCCGGATCGAAATGTTGAAATCGTTGCTCCGGCGGGCGCTGGAGGCGGATGGGATACGACAGCAAGAACCGTCGGTAAAGTGTTGGAGGAAGAAGGGATTATTGAGAAGAGCGTAGGTGTCGTCAACAAAGAAGGTGGCGGCGGTGCGGTAGGCTGGTCCTACATCGACAGTACGAACGATCCGCACAACATTTTTGTCTCCTCTCCACCACTTATTTTCGTTCCATTGAATGGACAGTCACAATTGTCTCATGAAGACTTTACACCACTTGCTAATATGATTGCAGACTATGGTGCTTTTGCCGTCGCTGATGATGCGAAATGGCAGGATTTAAATGAGTTGTTTGAAGATATGAAGAAAGATCCGGAGAGCGTGACGGTAGTCGGAACTTCTTCCCCTGGTTCTATGGACCATATGCAGTTCGTGGCCATTGCGAAGGAAGCCGGGGTCGACATCAAGAAGATCCGCTACGTATCTGCACAAGACAGTGGTGGAATGACGCAGATTCTCAACGGCAGCGCTGATGTCTATTCCACAGGGATTGCGGAAACGGTGGAGCAGGTGAGAGCGGGTAAGGTGAGAGTACTTGGTATTACTGCAGAAGAGCGTTTGGAAGGGGAAGTGCTGTCTGATTTCCAAACAGCCAAGGAGCAGGGAATCGATGCGACGTTCGTTAACTGGAGAGGCTTCTTCGGACCTGGAGATATGACCGACGGGCAGGTGAAATATTACGAAGAGAAGTTGAAAGAAGTCAGTGATTCCGACGCTTTTGCGGAAATGCGTGACAGCTACGGCTGGAACGAACTGTACATGGATTCCGAAGAATACAGTAAATACTTGAAAGAACAAAAAGAAGAGCTCTCCGGATTGATGGATGAGCTTGGATTAGGAGAGTAAGACAGGAAAGGGTCGCTTCGACCCTTTCTATTTACCATTAAGGTGAAGGTGATGCATATGTTGAAAACGTTGAATCAAAAATTAAGTATTTTTCTCATCTTGTTTGCGTCCGGTTACTTGTATTTGAGCTACAACTTGAAGGAATATCCTTACGTACCAGTCGATTCGGATCTCGTTCCAAAAGTTCTCGGATATTTATTGATCGTTCTTGCTATTTTCTTATTTTTTGACCGCTCGTCGGAAACCGAAGAAGCAAAAAAACAGAGGGAGGTTCCGAAGAAAGAGATTCTCTTTCTACTGGCAGTCGGCGGTATGATCTTCGTTTACATCTTTCTGTTGGAAATCCTCGGATTCGTCATCACTTCCACACTGTTTATTTTCTTCTGTTCTTTGTTCTTAGGCTACAGGAAGTATAAGACGAATGTGCTGGTTGCTGTCCTGTTCCCGCTGGTGATGTATTTATCGTTCAACTACCTGCTGCAAATTCGACTGCCGCAAGGTTTATTACCATTTTAAAGGTGTGAGTAGCTATGGGTGCAATGGAAGGGTTAATGCAAGGGATTCAAGTCGCATTTAGTCTGCAAGGTATATTATTTGTATTCATCGGAGTCATGGCGGGTACATTGATCGGTATGATGCCCGGTCTTGGACCAATCAGTGCTATCGCGATCATGATTCCGATCACTTATGGAATGGACCCGTCAATCGCACTTGTCATGATGGCCGGCGTCTATTACGGTGCCATCTTCGGAGGTTCGACATCATCGATTCTATTAAATGCTCCTGGTGTTTCCGGGACCGTTGCCACAGCGTTCGACGGCTATCCAATGGCTCAGCGCGGGGAAGCTGGAAAGGCATTGGCAATCGCAGCTATTTCCTCCTTCGTAGGTGGAACGGTTTCCGTAGTCTTGTTGATGTTGTTTGCCCCGGCTTTGGCTCAAGTGGCGGTCTCATTCGGACCGGCTCAGTATTTTGCTTTGATGTTTCTCGGTTTGACAGCTATTGCAAGTCTGTCTGATGGGTCTACAATTAAGGCGTTGATTGCGGCGACAGTCGGTTTTATGGTCGCCACTGTTGGTATTGACGGCCAGACAGGAACAGCTCGCTTCACATTTGATACGCCTAACTTATTGGAAGGAATCGATTTTCTTGTCATCGCCCTTGGACTCTTCGCTTTAGCTGAAATCTGTTTTCTTGTTATTCGAAGAAAAGATAAATCGCTGCAAAGCCAAGGGGATATCGGCAGTTTGAAACTGTCTAAATCCGATTTTAAAGAAATGCGTGGGCCGATGACAAGGCAGTCCTTCCTAGGCTTCCTGTTAGGCGTACTTCCCGGGGCCGGTGCCACGATCGCTTCCTTCATCGGTTACATTACCGAGAAGAAAATCACGAAGCGTCCGGAGGAATTCGGAAAAGGTTCTGTTAAAGGATTGTCTGCTCCTGAAACGGCAAATAACGCGGCTACAAGCGGCGCGTTCGTTCCACTTTTAAGCCTTGGTATTCCGGGATCCGGTACGACCGCCGTCATGCTAGGCGCCTTCCTTGTACTCGGCATCCAGCCTGGACCGCTTCTTATGACGGACAGGCCGGAAGTATTCTGGGGAATCATTGCAAGTATGTATATCGGTAACATTTTCCTGCTTATTTTGAATCTGCCGCTGATTCCATACATCGCCAAGATTCTGAAAATCGCTCGTCCGCTGCTGATTTCGCTTGTCGCCATCTTCAGTTTGATCGGTGTATATGCCATCAGCTTCAGTACGTTCGATTTGTATTTACTCCTGATCTTCGGTGTCATCGGTTACTTAATGCGTCTGTTTCAGTTCCCGGCAGCACCGTTCATTCTCGCTTTCATCCTTGGTGGTATGATGGAGCAGTCGCTTCGTCAGGCGTTGACGGCTTCCGGTGGGGATATGATGATCCTCGTCTCTGACCCTGTATCCATCAGCCTTTACATTGTAAGTATTCTTTCATTCGTTATTCCTTTCATTCGCAGTAAAAAGCAGACGAAGAAAGAAGAAGAGGAATCAGAAAGCAACTCTGCATCAGCATAAAAGAAAAGCAGGCATCTGCCTGCTTTTTTTGTGTCATCTTATTCAACGCGCAGTTGTTGACGGGCGAAGTCATGATAGAGCGCATGTTTCTCAAAAAGTTCCTCATGAGTGCCGATTCCTGTGACGTGTCCTTTCTCTAAAAAGATGATTTGATCGGCATCCACGATCGTTGAAAGCCGGTGGGCGATGACGAGCGTGGTTCTGCCGTTCATCAAATTCTTTAAGGCCTGTTGGACGACGATTTCGGATTGACTGTCGAGACTGGATGTCGCTTCATCCAGCATGAGGATTTCCGGATCCCGGAGCAGGGCTCGGGCAATGGCAATCCGCTGGCGCTGTCCCCCGGATAGTTTGATGCCGCGCTCCCCGACCTCTGTGTCATATCCATTGGTGAATGCTTCGATGAACGTATGCGCATAAGCCATTTCAGCAGCTGCTTTCACTTTTTCAAAGGGAACTTCTCCCTCCAGACCATAGGTCAAGTTTTCACGGATCGTTCCTGCATAAATCGGGCTCTCCTGAGATACATAGCCGAGTTTCCGTCGCCAGGACTTTAATGTGAACGCATCGATCGGTTCATTCCCATAGCGGATGACTCCTGAACTTGGTTTGTAAAATTGTTCGATTAAAGAGAACAAGGTCGTCTTCCCGCTTCCGCTTGGCCCCACCACTGCCGTAACCTCTCCTTTCACAGCTGTAAATGTTACATCATGCAGAATCCTTTCATCAGGATCATACCCAAAATGGATGCCGTCGATGATGAGACTGTCATCTCTTGTGTATACATCATGTCCTTCCTCCAATTTCTCTTCTTCCAGCGTAAGGATGTCCATCACTTTCTCTGTGGCTCCGATCGTTTTCTGGAATTGGGTCGCAAAGAAAACGATCTGGGTGATCGGCATAATGATCTGAAACAGATAGATAAAGAAAGCGGCAAGTTCTCCGGCAGTCATGGCGCCGGAAGAGACACGGATGCCTCCGAAGCCGATGATCAGAACAAGGACGACGATGATCAGCGAAGAGACGAGAGGAGACATTAATGCCTGGATGACGCCTTCCTTCAATCCCAGTCGGTACAGCTTATGTATGCCTGATTTACCTTTATCCCATTCCATGTCTTCTGCATTCGATGCTTTTACTAAGCGGATTTCAGAGATGACACGAGTCAGGTTGGCGGAGAAGCTGGCCGTCTCGGATTGGAGACCGCGGGATATTTCCGCCATTTTCTTACCGGTGGGAATAAGGAACAAAAGGGAAAGCGGAATGATCGAAAACATGACGAGCGTGAGCGGCCAGTCCAGGTAGAACAGGATGACGATTGCTCCTGTCACCGAGATGATCCCTGTCACGAATCCGGTGAAATGATCGGTGATCAAATCGCGGATCACTCCGGTGTCGTTCGTCATCCGGCTGACGGAATCTCCTGTTTCGTGTGTATCGTAATGCGATACAGGAAGGACCAGAAGCTTCTTCCACAGCCTTTCCCGCAAGGATGCGATGATATGCTGGCCGACACGGGCGAGCATGTACACAGAAACACCGCCGGCGACCGCCTGAATCAGGAAGGCTGCTCCGATTCCAATAAGGATGGGGGTATTCAAGTCCTTCCAATCGAAATCGTCGATCAATCTGCTTGCAAAAAGCGGGATGGCAAGGCTTGCCAAAGTTGTGAGCAGACTTAGGAAGAGGGCAGTGCTGAATAGGATCTTCGGTGGGTCTGTCGCTTTGACCAAGCCCAGAAGTTGTTTCCATTTCGGTTGTTCCGTCAATGAGTTCATCCAAATACCTCACTTTTAGTGGTGGTTTCTTTCTATTAATTATAACGGAATCACTGAGAATGAAGGTAATAAAGAAGACTGGATTAGGAAATCCAGTCTTTGTTCTTTAACTGTTCAATGGAGAGCAGTGGAAGAAGGTTATCAAAGATGTGCGTGTTGCCTTCTGTTACGGAATAAGCACCTCGATACTCCCGGGAATTGGTTCGGAATTGAATCATCCGTTCGTAAGCGAGAAGGGCGAGTTCTTTATTATCGATTTGAATAGCATACTGAATCATTAAACTGTAGGAAGCAGGAGACTCATAGGGGACGGTTGTTTTTTTGGACTTAGAGTCATATCGTCCATATACGACCCCGTTATTTTGCCATTCAGCCAGGAGGAAAGAAGTGAAGGTGGTGTCTTCTCCATAATGCTGCGCCCGGTTGGAAGCTACAATCAGCTGATCAATCATATTTACTTCTTCCTCGAAGCGGAAATTCCCGTTTTTCACTCCATAGGATTTCGGATAAAAGCCGTTTTGCTCCGGCAAGTTGCGCAGTATTCCTAACATGTGATCAAAGCTTTCCTGACTGATATGCCCACGTTCCAATAAGATATCCAGACTCTTTGGATCTAAGTAAGACAGAGTCAAAGATCCAGGAGTATGGGAGTTTGTGCGGTCATAGAAGTCTACAAGTGTGTCGCTGCGGAGCAGGTGATCACCGATGAATTTTCCGATTTCATCGGCCGTTTTTTTATAAGCAGGAACAGACCATCTCTCGGAGGCAAGGTAAAGGGCGTTCATAATTCTAAGGTCATCCACTAAAGCATTAGTCATGACCTCCGCTTTGCCGTTCTTGGAAAGCTTCCAATGAATGAATCCATCGTCCATAAGAAATTTATTATCCAGAATGCGGTACATTTTACGGAAGCGTTTTTGATCGTTCGTTTCCAGAGTATAGAGAAGATACAGCCCCACCGATTCCGAGAGCGCTTCCCGGCCACGGACTTCGTCACTGTCAATTCCCGTTTCATCTTTCAGGTAGGTGGCCAGCGTCCCGTTTTTATTGGTCATCGACCGCTGAATAAAACGGAGAGTATCTGCATTATCTGCGTGACCTGAGAACGAACCGAATACAAAAAATCCGAAGGCAAGACATGTCATCAGCAAGACTCCAATCGTTGTTTTCTTCATGGTCTATCCACCTGTCGATCATGCGGAATGTTTCTCCGAAGGCTGTTTTCCTTTAAATCTCTGAGTTTTGTACCAAGTCACTTCTTGTTTGAGAAGAACACGCTTCGTTTCAAGATATGTGGCATAGACAACAAGAATGATCCACAATTGGGAGTATGAGAAATACATGAAAAGGACGATGAAGAAATTTTTCCAAGTCAGTTGTCCCTGTTCGAAGCTGAGTGCAAGCGTCACTTCTGTTACAAATAAGAGGAATCCGAGAACGAGCAGTACAATGGATACATTTCCGATGGACAAGTTCAGGTCCTGGAAAAGATTCCAGATGAAAAGAAAGTGGGAGACGATGACACCACCGAAGAATAAAAGGTACGTAAAAAGAAAATACAGAAGATCAATAATGATTTTCTTTCTTTTCATACGGTGGAATTGCAGCAGGTACTTCAGGATCACATATTCGTTTCCGCGCGCCCATCTAGTCCGCTGTTTCCACCATACTTTCAGATGCTCTGGTTCTTGCTCCCATGTGATGGCAGCGGGGAAGAAGCGGATGTGGTACCCAAGATTGTATACTCGAAAGCTGAGTTCCGTATCCTCGGACAGGGCTTTCTCATCCCACCCGCCCAGTTCTTCCAGAATCGATCTGCGGATGGCAAAGTTTGTTCCTGGAATCGTGGCCATCCGGAACCAGAACCAACGCCCTGCCTGGGCGAGCCATTGGAAGGTGATCGTTTCTATATTAATAAGCCTGGTCAAAAGGTTTCGATTGCTGTTTGTGACACGGAACTTACCGACGACGGCTCCAGCTTTCTTATCATTCATTAATCCGAGAGCCAAGTTATAGACCGCCTCAGGTTCTGGAGTGTTATCTGCATCATAAACCACGATCATATCCCCGGTCGCTGCCTTTAATCCTTGGTTTAAAGCCCCTGACTTTCCCTTACCTGCATGAGGAGGCTTAGTGTGAACAGCACGTATCATTGGATGTGCTGCTGCGTAAGTATCTACTATATTTCCTGTGTTATCGTTCGAGTTGTCATTAATGACGATAACTTCAAGCTTTCCCTCTGGATATTGAAGCCGGAGCATCGCATGAAGCGTCTCGTCGATGACAATTTCTTCATTATGAGCAGGAATCAGGATACTCACCGTCGGCATTTCTTCCTGCTTCTTCTCCCAAGCTGCTTTTGTCTTCCGAAATTGAAGAAAATGAAGGTATCCTCCCTGCATGAGAAACATGTGATAGAAGAGCATGATCCAGATTAAAAAAAGAGAGGTGTATAATAACAAATCAGCCAATGTGTCTCCTCCTTTTCTCTTTCGTTATCCTTCTCTTGGAAAGAAATGCAGCAGCAATGAAGAAAATAAGGACAGGTATAACGGTGCCTACCATACTCCACATAATTTTCTCTGCGGATGTTTTCAAGAAGTAGGTGAATCCTAATCTTGTATCAGTCGTAGAGGCGATAATAGTTTGGTTTGTTTTGACCTCCCCATCGACTGCTTCGATTGTTAAGTCTCCACTTGTGACGCTTGCATCCTCTTTATTCATGTCGATCCAATTTACAGGGAGATGATCGATTTTATCCAGTACTTCCACCAGGCGTTCCGGCCCTAAATAGGGGTGATAAAAAAAGAAACCATGCCATCCCGCAGAAACATCTGTTTCTCTGCTTTGGCGGCTATTTCATCTGCTGATTTTTCATTATCGGGATCTACATATCCAGATGTTTCTGGAAGGAGACTCATCCCATGAAAGAAAGAGGGAGACGATTTATAAGGAACGCTGTCCATGACCTCCCAATTTTTATCGCTCAGCTGCACCTGTCCGACATAGGTGGAGAAGGAGGCAGAGACAGTCCGGTAACCGTTCTGTGACATGGTGTAGTGCGGAGCTTCGAACGCTAGTGGCTTTAATCCAAAGCTGTTCAATTCACGAATGCCTTGTGAAAGCTTCCGGTTTATATACGTACGTTCAAAGTCTTTCTGCTCCTCCCTGTGTGCTTCGTATTCTCTTGCATTAGAGAAGTCAGCACGGATTTTCAAGGGTGTATCTTCCGCTGCATCCTTATAAATCGGAGTGTTATTCTTCACGTCCCAGAACTCAAAACCTTCTCCTGTTTCTGTCGCATGGTACTGATGGGTATATCCGTGCAGAACCACAGAGCCGCCGTTGTTCTGCATGTATTTTAATGTCTTCAGTACTTCTGGATAATCAGACAAGTGGGATTGCTTCCCTGTATCCGGATTTGTGTAGACAGGAATGACAGCAATCATAAAAGGAATATCTCTGTCAATCAGAACATCAGCAACTGCTCTCAATTTAACCGGGTCAACAAGTGGATGGACGTCTTCCAGCCGAATATATCCTGGATGTTGGTGCTCATGATCCATGTTGAAAAAGGTATGGAGGACTTCACCGACCGGTATGGAGGAGTCAGACATCAAATTCGTGACCCCGATATAGTAGGAGTTCTCTTGTTTTGTAATCATGGGATGAGTATGATCGCCTCCAACCGCTTTTACCAGGACATCTGATCCCGGCCCTGGTTTGATGGAGTGAATGCTTTGAACAGAACTGTTAAACTTAGTGTTTTCGTTCTGGGTTAAGTAAAAGCTGTGGACTGTTTTTTCACCGTTCGCCTCTGCGAAACGATAGCGGCTTCCCAATTGCTCCTGGTTATACCCGAAGACAGCTACCTTCCCCTCGTACTCATCCACTGCACGAATCCATACCTTAGGAAGCTGGTGCTTCTTCATTCCCTGGTAGACCAAATGAGTGACCCCGTTTAAATCACTTTTCTTAAATTCGTCCACACTGATTATCTTTATTTCTTTTGTAAAGTGGGTAAGAAGCATATCGAGTTTCCGCTGGTTTTCATTCATTTCTCCAGTCTCATTCGAATAAACAACCAGGACATCAGGCTCCTCAACATTGTTGTCTGCCAGAATGACGACGGGAGATAAAGCGGTCAGGAAAACGATCATGCATGACAGCCACCAAATTTTTTTCATAACTTATCTCTCCTGTGTTTTTTAATTGGTACAAACGTTCACTATAAAGAACGAAAAAATAAAAAAATTTACTGATCGTATTTTCGCCATCTGCTCTTTTGTATAAATGAGATAACTATTATCATAACTGCTGATGAAAACCCGATGATCAGTCCGCTCCAAGGCACAGATGCAAGGATGGAGAAAATGGTTGCTTTAGGTTGCTCCGGCACAGGTTTTTGCTCGTGATGTTCAGCCAGAACAACACCCTTCTTCTTCCATGTTAATTCTGCCTGTTGACTAATATCCTTCCACGCAATAGTTGGAACGTCGTTCATAGTTGCAATCATTTCTTCTAAACCATCAGGACCGAGGTAAGGGTGGTAGAAGGCACTCATTACGCTGTCTCTGGCTGCGGACAACTGGTGAATTCTCCGTTCCATATCTTCAATGGAAGACTGGGCATGTTTCTTGTATCGCAGCGTCTCCGGAATAAGAGCGATTCCTTTCAAGAATGATGGGGTGGTGAGGAAAGGGGACTCGTCCATGATTCTCCAATTGTCATCGCTTAATTGCAGTTGGCCCGTATAAAGAGTAAAGAAAGGACGGACACTCTCATACCCGTTTTGTGGAATCATATAATGGGAAGATTCAAAAGAAACAGGCTCCAAACCATGTAATACCAACTCTTCGGTTCCTTTTCTGATCCGTTCTTCAATTACTTCTTTTGGAAGTTGGGAGTCTTCTTCACAGCCTATGAATTCGAATCCGCTACCTGTTGGAAGAGAACATGCCTGATCTGTATATCCGTGTAAGACGATAGCTGCCCCCTGGGATTGAAGGTCCTTTAAAACTTGAAGGAGATCGGGAGCATCTGATAATCGGTAGCGCTCTCCTGTTTTTGGATTAACGTACACAGGAGTGACAGAAATCATAAAGGGAATATCGTTCTCCAGGAGGACGTGAGCCGAATCTTTCAACAATTTCGGATCGAGAAGGGGATGGACGTCTTCTAATCGGAAATAAGCAGGATGCTCCTTTAGGTGATCGATTTCTAGAATATAGTGAAGTACTTCCCCGAAAACTATCATGTCATCGAGGGTCAATTCGTCGGCAGCATAATAATAATAGTCTCCTTTTTGAAGGAGAAGAGGATAGTGTCTTCCCGCTGTAATCCATTCCTTCGTTGCATCCGAATTCTTAATGTCGGAAATCTCTCTTTTCTCTGGAAGTGGAAGAGTATGGTTATCCTGATTTGTGACTGTATATTGGTCCACTTGGACTGTTCCTTGATGATTAATGAAATGAAAAGGCCTGAATTGTTCGTAGTTATGACCAAAAGCAATTATTTTACCTGGGAATTGATTTATGTATTCCTTTACCTCTTTTGGAATTTTCAACTTCACTTCGCCGAAGTAAATCAGGTGGGTTGCCTCTTTTATATGGGATTCATTTAAATCATTGGCTGCAACGATTCGAACGTCCTTGGTAAAATGACCAGCTACCATATCCAAGCGGTGAATGTTTGGTCCCGGATCCTCTTGAGTCGATGAATAGACGACAAGAATGCTTGGCTGCACTTCTTCAGCTGCTACAGGTTCTGTTATCAATGTGCTGAGGAGTAGAACGCTCCATATAAAAAGAATAGTTAGAAAACGAGACACAAGCAGACCTCCTTTTATCGGGTGTTCTTTGTAGGTTAATATCATTCTTTATAAAGAACAATACAGGAAAGGGGAAGATATTTCAATAATAGATATGTCAAAATAAAACGGATCTTTTTGTATAACGAACGATTTCGCATAAGAGTAAGCATATAAAAAACTATCAAAATTCATAGAAAATTACTACAT
>NZ_ANPF01000006.1:0-36337 GCF_000328325.1 Halobacillus sp. BAB-2008
CTTGGCAGTCTCAGGGAAGAGTTGAACATTCCGTCTGAGGCGGTTTTGATCGGGATGGTGGGAAGGATGACGGAATGGAAGGGATACCATCATCTCCTCCAGGCGCTTCCCGAAGTGATCGAACGACACCCGGAGATGAAGGTCGTCCTTGTCGGTGATGCTCTATTTGCCAAGGACGATTACTTGAAGCGTCTGAAACGGATGGTCGCTGAAACGGGCCTGCAGGACCATGTCTGCTTCCTCGGACAACGGGAGGACATTCCGAATATCATGAAGTCTTTGGATATCTTCGTCAGCTATTCGGAAGCGGAGCCGTTCGGAAGGGTGATCATTGAAGCGCTGGCGATGGAAACGCCGGTGATCGTGGCGGATTCCGGAGGAGCTCCGGAAATTATAGAGAACGGAAACTGCGGCATCCTTGCACCTTCTGGTAACGCAGAGGCACTGGCAGCATCCATTCTCTCCGTTTTGGATAAGAGAGAGAACTTGGGTGTGCTCGGCATGAATGGAAAGCAATGGGTCGAGGAGAAGTTCAACACGAAGAAAGTGGGACTGGAAATCGATCGGACGTATCAGAGCTTGAACGTTTCCGATAGTAGGAAATTAGTATGAAGTCTTGTTCGTTATTAAGAACTATTAAAGGGGTGGGTCTCATGAACAAGCAGCTGAAAGTAGGACTTGTCAGTTCCACGGGGGGACACTTTTCTGAGCTGATGCAGCTGGTATCGGATGTATCGGCCTACGATTGCTTTATCGTTACAGAACAAAACAAGATTTCGGACGCGATGGATTCTGACATCCACGTCCATTTCCTGGAGCAGCAGGAGCGGCGGAAATGGTCGTTCTTCCGAGTATTTATGACGAATATATACAGATCCATTCAAATCCTGCGGAAGGAGAAGCCGGATGTCATCATTTCCACCGGGGCAGGGGCGACGGTTCCGCTTTGCCTTTTTGCGAAATGGTCCGGGAGAAAAGTGATCTATATCGAAAGTTTCGCCAATATCACAGCTCCGACGATGACCGGGAGAATCCTGTACCGCTTTTCAGACAAGTTTTACATTCAATGGGAAGAGCTTAAGAAGTATTATCCGAAGGCGGAGTACAGGGGGAAAATCTTTTGATATTTGTCACATTGGGAACACAGAAATTTCCTTTTGACCGCTTGTTGATCGAGTTGGACCGGCTCATCGAGAATGAGTTCCTTACCGATGAGATCGTCGCCCAGCGTGGATACAGTACCTATACACCGAAGAATTATCAGTCGTTTGATTTCTTATCCTCCCGTGAAATAGCGAAATACTTCCGCAAGGCGAGCCTGATTGTCACGCACGCGGGGACGAGCTCGATTATGGAAGGAATCGAGAACAAGAAGAAAGTCATCGTCGTTCCGCGTCAGAAGAAGTATGGGGAGCACGTGGATAACCATCAGCTTGATATTACCAGCGTTTTTGTGAAACACAATTTCGTTGCGGCTGTTCATGATATGAACGAGCTCGGTGTTACGATTCAGACCATCGGTGAGAAGGTCTTTGAGGCATATCCATTCGGCTCAAGGATGTTGGTGGATTCTGTTTCGGGCTATCTATCTGAACTTGCCGAAGAAAGGAGACGGGTACGATGAAGATCACCGTAGTAGGTTCCGGTTATGTCGGACTGGTGACGGGGGTGTGCCTGGCTGAAATGGGACACACGGTCACAGGACTGGATATTGATGAAGCGAAGGTGGAGCAGATGCGCCGGGGAATATCACCGATCTACGAACCGGGGATTGAGGATTGGATGGTCAGGAACTTGGAGAAAGGACGGTTGTCCTTTACGACGGATAAGGAAGCCGCTTATACCAAATCGGATGTTGTCATCATTGCCGTCGGTACACCGCAGAATCCAGACGGATCGGCTGATTTGAGATTTATTGAATCGGTCGCGCTGGATCTTGCCACACATGTCGATCACGATACCATCGCGGTTATCAAGAGTACGGTACCCGTCGGAACGAATCATCATGTGAAGGCCTTGATCGATCAGCATCTCAGCCGGGATGTGACGGTGCAGATGGCCTCTAATCCTGAATTTCTTCGAGAAGGAACGGCTCTCAAGGATTGCCTGGAGGGCGACCGGATCGTTCTCGGAGCGGAAAATCCGCAAGTCCATGAGGTGTTGAGGGAGATGTATCGCCCCTTCGGTATTCCGATCTACACGACGGATATCCGAAGTGCGGAATTGATCAAATATGCCTCGAACGCTTTTCTTGCGACGAAGATCAGCTTCGTCAACGAGATTGCCGCAATTTGTGAGAAGGTGGATGCCAATGTGGACGATGTTGCGGAAGGGATGGGGAAAGACAAGAGGATCGGTGCCTCCTTCCTTCAGGCAGGGATCGGATACGGGGGTTCTTGTTTTCCGAAGGATACGAATGCCCTCGTTCAAATCGCGGGTGATCATGACCACTCGTTTCATCTGCTGGAATCTGTGATTCACGTCAACAGGAAGCAGCAGCAACTGCTAGTGGAGAAGGCTCTGGAGGCTGTCGGTTCGTTGGAGGGAATGGAAGTGGCCTTGCTCGGGCTTTCTTTCAAGCCGGAGACAGACGATATGCGCGAAGCTCCGTCTATCGTTATCGCAGATCAGCTGGTCTATCATGGAGCAAGTATCCGGGCCTACGATCCAGTAGCTGCGGACAAGGCGAAGAAGGTGCTTCCTGATACCATCCGCTATGAGGATACGTGGGAAGCAGCGGTGCAGGGAGCGGATATTGTTTTCATCCTGACCGAATGGGAGGAAATAAAGAACCTTCCCCTCGAGCGACTGCCTGGTTTAATGAATACGCCGAATGTGTTCGACGGCAGGAACTGTTTCTCTTTGAAGGAAGCGGAGGCAGCGGAAGTGAACTATCATTCCATCGGCCGTCCTTGTGTTTATGCAGCCGGGAAGGAGGTCGTCATATGAAGCTGGTCTTATTATCCGGTGGTGCTGGGAAGCGGCTGTGGCCATTATCCAACGGGGCAAGATCGAAGCAGTTCTTGAGAGTTCTGAAAAATGAAGCGGGAGAACTCGAATCGATGGTGCAGCGGGTGTGGCGCCAGATCAAGCAGGTGCAGCTCGACAGGGATACGCTGATTGCTACAGGCCGTCACCAAGTGGAAAACCTGGAGCATCAGCTGGACCGGCAGGCGACCTTGATCCTCGAACCTGAACGCCGGGATACGTTCGCAGCGATTGCCCTGTCTGCTTCCTATCTATATTCCATCGAAGGGGAAAGCCTGCAGTCGGTTATCGGGGTCCTGCCTGTGGATCCATATGTAGAGGATCATTTCTTCACGAAGGTGGCAGAGCTTGAGCAGGCGCTCGAGGTTTCAGGAGCAGATATCGGGTTGATCGGCGTCACGCCGACGTACCCCTCATCCAAATACGGTTACATTATTCCCAGCCCATCCGGGTACTCTGATTTGCTTCGGGTCCGTCAGTTTAAAGAGAAGCCGACGGAAGAAGCGGCTGAAGGGTTGATTGATCAAGGTGGTTTATGGAACAGTGGCGTGTTCGCCTTCAAACTCGAGTACATCATCGCTTTGTTAATGGATATGGGGCTGCCGGTCCACTACGAGGAGCTTGTCAAGCAGTATTTCCGCCTTCCGAAGAACAGCTTTGATTACGAAGTCGTGGAGCAGGCGGACAACGTGGTGGCACTCCCTTATGAAGGGTTCTGGAAGGACTTGGGGACTTGGAACACGCTGACAGAAGAGATGGGCACAGCGGCCACGGGGAATGGGCGGCTCTGCAGTGGATCAGAGAACACCCACGTCATTAATGAACTGGATATTCCGATCAAGGTCATAGGCGTTCAGAACGCCATCGTCGCCGCCAGCCCGGACGGCATCCTTGTTGCTGATAAGCAGCAAAGCCCCCGGATCAAGGAATTTCTAGGAGAAGCGGAAGAGCGCATCCGGTTTGTGGAGGAAAGCTGGGGGACGGCCCGGACGCTCGAGGCCCTCGTGGACGGTAAGGATGAGTATGTGACAACCCGCGTCAGCATTCATAAGGGGCACGCCTTCGAATCTACTCTTCTTGCGGACGAGAACGAAGTGTGGACCGTTGTAAAAGGAGAAGGGCTGTCCATCGGGAAAGATCAGGAGAGCTGTGTCCATGCCGGGGACGTGATTCATCTTCTCCCGGAAACCGGTCACGTCATGAAGGCGAAAGAGAATTTGGAGATCATTGTCGTTCGTAAAGCACGCTGTCATCAAGAAGAGGCGCCGGTGGAAACCATATCGAACTAAAGCTGGTGTTTCTTGTTGTTCCATATATAGGGCAGAAGGTAACAGGGTGATGAGTGATCCTAACAAAATCAGGAGGTAGACATGGGAGAAACCATTGATTTCAAAGAAGTGTTTCGGCTGATCAGACGCAGGGCTTTCATTATTTTGTTCGTCGGTATCTTGGGTGCACTGGCGAGCGGGGTCGTTACTTATTATGTCATCGAACCGACGTATGAATCATCGACACAGCTGCTTATTAACCGGACGTCGGCAGGAGAAGAGGAAGAGAATTCAGCCGCGGAAATAAGTCAGCTGCAGGCGGACTTGGCCATGATGCGGTCGTACCAGGTGATGATTACAAGTCCTGTGGTGCTGGACAAAGTCATCACAGAGCTTGGGTTGTCTGTTTCGCCCGAAGAATTGGCGGAGCAGGTGACGGTCAGCAGTGAGGCGGAATCCCAGATCATTCAAATAACCGTCGAAGATGACAAGGTAGAACAGAGTGTGAAGCTTGCCAATACCATCGCAGGCACGTTCCAGTCGGAAGTGGTCAGTCTGATGAATGTGGATAACGTCAATATCATGACAGAAAGCACGGTAAACGGGAGCGAAGAAATCGAGACCAACGTACTCCTGTCCATCCTTCTTGCCTTTGTCGGAGGCATAGTGGCTGGTACGATTCTTGTGTTCATCGTGGAATACTTCGACCGTACCGTGAAGAACGAAAAAGAGGCGGAACAACTGCTTGATCTTCCGGTTCTCGTAACCATCGATACGATCGATAAAAAGAACCGCCTCTTCCGGAAACTCCAGAAGGATGACCATTCGCTTGTATCACCTGTAAAAGGAAGGGGGACGAAATCCGTTGAAACTCAAGAAAGAGCAAATTAAGAGACGTGCCAAAGGGATTGCCACTTATATCGAGCCTCTATCACAGAATACGGAGCAGTTTCACCTGCTGTTGGAAGCGTTGGAATGGAAGAAGCAGCCGTCTCTTTCCGTTCTGGTCACTTCCCCGAATCAAGGAGAAGGGACGTCTACGGCAGCATCCAACTTGGCCATCGTCGCTGCCCAGACCGGACTTTCGGTGCTGCTTGTGGATGCCAATTTCAGAAACCCTGTTCTTCATGAATGGTATGGTACCGAGCAGCCGGCCGGTCTTACCGACGTTCTGAAAGGAAAACAATCGCTTGCAGGTGCCGTTCAGATGACAGAGGCAGAGCACCTGCATGTGCTTACCAACGGCCGTGATGCGACGAATACCCACCCTTCTAAATGGGTCCACTCTTCCCGGATGAGTGCTTTTCTGAAGGAGGCGAAACAACAATACAAGCTGGTCATTTTTGATACATCTGCCATGATCCCTTATTCCGAAGGACAAGTACTGGCGGAAGAGTTGGATACGACGCTGTTGGTTCTTCAACACAGGGGAACGTCGAAGAGTGATGCGGAAAAGCTGAAGGAGCGGTTGGAAACAGCCAACATCCATGTCTCAGGAATCGTTTATAATCACAGCACTTCCAAGAAAAAGAAGACGGTTGGAGGACAGAGTGGAGTATGAAGACAGGAGGAGTGTACATGAAAGAAATAAAGAAGGCGATCATCCCGGCTGCTGGTCTAGGGACGAGGTTCCTGCCGGCTACGAAGGCTTTGCCGAAAGAAATGCTTCCTATCGTTGATAAACCGACCATCCAGTACATCGTCGAAGAGGCGGTTGCGTCCGGTATCGAAGATATTCTCATCGTGACAGGGAAGGGCAAACGCGCCATAGAGGACCATTTCGATTATGCCTTTGAATTGGAGGACAATCTCGTCCAGAAGGAAAAGTACGAGATGCTGCGGGCTGTAAGGGAAATCTCAGATATGGTGGACATCCATTACATTCGTCAGAAAGAGCCGAAGGGACTCGGACATGCTGTCTGGTGCGCCCGTAAGTTCATCGGAAACGAGCCTTTTGCCGTATTGCTGGGGGATGACATCGTTCAAGGGAACAGGCCGTGTCTTTCCCAATTGATCGATCAGTACAAGCAGACCGGCTCGTCTGTCATCGGTGTGCAATCGGTGGAAGAGGAGGAGACCTCTCGTTATGGCATCATTGATCCGCTTCCGCTGGGCGATCGTCTCAGCCGGGTGCGTCATTTAGTGGAGAAACCGAAGGAGCAGCCGCCTTCCAACCTGGCAATCATGGGAAGGTATATCCTGACTCCGGAAATCTTTGACTTCCTGTCCCGGGAAAAACTCGGCGCGGGCGGGGAAATTCAGCTTACCGATGCCATTCAGGATCTGACTACGATTCAGGATGTGTACGCCTATCGTTTCGAAGGGGAACGATTCGATGTCGGGGAGAAACTGGGTTTCATTCTGACCAATCTGCACTTCGCTTTGAAGAATGAAAGCTTAAAAGAATCGGTCCTGGATGAGATGCAGAAACTCATGGAACGGCACAGAATTCTGACATAAGGAGCGGACTGGGAATGAGTTTAACGAAGCCGAGACAGAAGTCGATCGCCTTACCTGAAAAGCTGGAAGCCCCCATTCCGACCAGGACCTACTTCCTGATGAAACGAGTCTTGGACTTCCTTGCTGCACTGATTGGTTTGATCCTCCTTTCTCCTGTTTTCCTGATCGTTTCCATCTTAATCAAATGGGAGGACCCTGAAGGGCCTGTGCTGTTCAAACAGCTTAGGGTGGGAGAGAGCGGACGTACCTTCTATATGTATAAATTCCGGTCGATGGTCTTCAAAGCGGAAGAGATGCTGGATACTCTCATCGATCAAAATGAGGTGGAGGGCCCGATGTTCAAGATGAAACGGGACCCGCGAATCACAAAGGTGGGGCATTGGATCCGACGAACCAGTATCGACGAATTCCCTCAGCTCATCAATGTGCTGAAGGGAGAAATGAGTCTTGTCGGACCGAGGCCTCCCCTGCCGAGAGAAGTCATCATCTACTCCAATTATGATATGCAGCGGCTGTTGATCCGGCCGGGGTGTACAGGAATGTGGCAGGTGAGCGGCAGAAGTAATGTAAGCTTCAAAGAAATGGTTCAACTGGATTTATACTACATTCAACACCGGTCCTTGAAGCTGGACATGAAGCTGATGTTCAAAACGTTTTATGTCGTCGTGAGTTCCAAGGATGGTTATTGAGTTTAATAGGGAGATGAGGGAATGGTAAGAGATTCTATTCTCCTTTCCGCCCACAGGCTGATCCGTTCCATGTCAACATTGTTCCTTACGATGATTCTGGCAAGGACACTTACGATGGAGGAAATGGGGATCTATCAATTGATCCTGATCATCACCATAACTCTTGGGGCTTTGGTTCCTTTTGAAATGTCCACGTCCTTCATGTATTTCCACAACAAGACAGATGATGGGAAAGAGAAGGATCGGATCACAGCGAACACGTTTGTCTCCTTATTTCTATTAGCTGTTCTGACCTTCCTGATTCTTTATTTCGGAAGTACGTTCGGGTGGTTCTTATCCAGTGAAGCGATGGCCCCCATGGTGATATGGGTGGGGGTCTGGTGTTTCGCTATCATCGCCGGCAGTCATTTGGAGAACCTGTATGTGTCCACCGGGAAAGCGAAACTGTTCAGCATCTTCTCCCTTATCTATTACCTTGTTTATGCAGCCACTGCTTATCTAATCATTTCCCGAGATGGAGAGTTATCCTCCATCATCCAGTTCATCGCCGTCTTCGAACTTGTACGACTGGTTCTCCTGCAGGGCTTATACATCAAACAGCAGCCGTTCGCACTCCGGCTGGACTGGGCATTGTTGAAACAGCAGGTGATTTATACCGGATCGGTCGGGGCTGTCACGGCGATCACGATCGTGAATGGTTATGCGGATAAAATCCTTGTGAAATTCTTTTCCACCTTGGAGGAGTTCGCTGTATTCGCGATTGTATCAAAAGAAATACCGTTCGTGCTTACGATAACGGCCGCCGTCGTTACCGTCATGCTGTCGAAATTGAGTCATTTATACAATGTGAAGAAAGATGTGAAACGGACGCTTGCCCTTTGGCAGGATACGAGTAAGATCCTTGCCGTCATCATCTTTCCGATGTTCTGGATTTTACTCTTCTATAACGAGGCTTACATTTCTCTGATTTATTCAGATACGTATCTGACCGGTATTCCGATATTTCTAATTTACTTGATGAAGTTTCCGCTCGGATTCACGGTTTTCTATACGCTGCTGTTGATTTCAGGAAAGCAGAAGCTTGTTCTGATCAATACCGGGATCGTAGTCGGATCGAACCTGGTGCTGAGTTACATCGGAATTCTTGTGTTCGGTCCCTACGGCGTAGCTGCGGCTACGGTGAGTACCGCATTCATCGGTGCGTATCTTCAGCAGCGGGATGTATGCAGGGTGTTCGGGATCAGACAAAAGGAACTGCTGCCCTATCTCATGATTGCGAGAACATTCTTCGTGTCCGGAGGAATCGGTTTTCTCGTCTACTATTTAACTGGTTTTCTTCCTGTACATGCGTACATCCGCTTCTTTATAGGGGCAGGTGGAGTGATGGCCGGGACGCTGGCAGCCGCCTGTCTGTTAAGAGACATTCCGTCGGGTCGTTTACCGGTAACGTGGAGAAGAAGGAGAACCGCATGAGCGACGCGGTTCATAAAGGAGGAGAAGGCAATGAAGGGAGTCATTCTGGCTGGTGGGACAGGATCGAGGCTCTATCCGAAAACCAGGCTTACAAATAAGCACCTGCTTCCTGTCGGAGGTGTGCCGATGATTCATCACGGCATCAGGAAGCTGAAAGAGGCGGGGATGGACGACATCTTGATCGTCACAGGAAAAGCACATATTGATCTGATGATTGAAGCGCTTGGGTATGGGGATGCCTTCGGTGTCCGCCTATCCTATGAAATCCAGGAAGAAGCAGGCGGGGTCGCGGAAGCACTCGGTCTTGCGCGCGGATTCTGCGGAGGAGGGCCTGTCGCAGTGCTTCTTGGAGATAACATCTTCTTCGATTCGTTGGAAGACCATGTCCATTCTTTCCTGGCATCCGATGCACAGGCGATGGTCTTTCTGAAAAGAGTGACAGACCCGGAGAGGTTCGGTGTTGCTACGTTTGTAGACGGGAAGATCGCTGCTATGGAGGAGAAGCCGTCCAGGCCGGAATCTGATTGTGCCGTAACCGGTATTTATCTTTATAAGCCGCAGGTATTCACGATCATCGACGGTTTGCAGCCCTCCGAGAGAAAAGAACTGGAAATCACGGATGTGAACCGGGCCTTCCTCCATACCGGGCTGCTGGATTATCGGATTCTCACCGGTCATTGGATCGACGCCGGAACCCATGAATCGCTGGCTGAGGCGGATCGTCTCTTTACAACAAGTGCTGTGGCAAAGGTGCACCATAGTTGAATGAAACAGGAGGTTAGGGATATGAAAGTATTGGAAACGAATCTGCCGGGAGTCAAGTTGTTGGAGCCGAAAGTATTCGGAGATCAAAGGGGCTTCTTTCTGGAGAATTACAATATGTCCGTCTTCCACGAACACGGAATCGAGGATGCTTTTCTTCAGGACAACCATTCGTTATCGAAGGAAGCGGGGGTCCTGCGGGGGCTGCACTATCAATTGAACCCGAAAGCCCAGTCGAAGCTGGTGCGTGTCATCACTGGTGCTGTGTATGATGTCGTGGTCGATATCAGGGAAGGTTCACCGACCTATAAGGAGTGGCAGGGATTCATTTTGTCCAAACACAATCAGCGGATGCTTTATGTTCCGGAAGGCTTTGCACACGGATTCTGCACACTGACGGAGAACACGAACGTCTGTTATAAAGTGAATGCTTATTATTCCCCGGAGCATGACCGCGGGATAAGATGGGATGATCCGGAACTGTTGATTGACTGGCCGGTGAGTGAGCCGATTCTTTCCGAGAAGGACAGACAGCAGCCGCTCCTTCGGGAAGCAGACTATCATTTTTCGTATGACGTCGAAGGTGGTGTGATTCGATGAAGCAGGTGTTGGTTACCGGTGCCGGCGGATATGTCGGCTGTGTATTAGTTCCGAAGCTTCTCGACAAAGGCTACAGCGTCAAAGCCGTCGATCGGTTCTTCTTCGGGATAGAGAAGCTTGCCCCTCACGAAAACCTGGAGATCATCAAGGAAGATACGCGCCGCTTATCGCAGGAACATTTTCAAGGGGTGGATGCCGTCATCGATCTTGTTGCTATTTCCAACGATCCAAGCGGAGAGCTGTTCCAGGACATTACGTATGATATCAACCACCACTCCAGGGTAAGAACGGCGCGGCTGGCGAAGGAAACCGGCGTGCAGCGCTACATACTGCCTTCTTCCTGCAGCATTTATGGTTTCCAGGAGAGTGACGAACGGGTGACAGAAGAAAATAGAACGAATCCGCTTACGACCTATGCTAAGGCGAATGAAAGAGCCGAGCAGGATATTCTTCCGCTGGCCGATGAAGTGTTCACCGCTGTCGTCATCAGGCAGGCGACGTTGTATGGAAAGTCGAATCGGATGCGTTTCGATCTTGCTGTCAACGGCATGGTTTACGGCGCATGGAAGAACAAGGAGATTCCATTGATGCGGGACGGCAGTCAGTGGCGGCCGATGCTTCATGTGCAGGATACAGCAGATTTAATGTGCCTGCTGCTGGAAGCGGAAAGCCGAAAGATCAATGGGGAGATCTTCAATGCCGGATCAGAAGCGGGAAACTATCAACTGGAGAGGCTTGCTTCGGAAATAGCGGCCACGCTTCCGGAAGCCATTGCAATCCAATGGTACGGCCATCCCGATCACCGCTCGTATCGGGTGAGCTTCGAAAAGGTGAAGAAGGTCCTCGGGTGGGAAGCGAAATGGACGGCTGCCGACGGAGCATTGGAAATCTATCAAGCCCTTCAAGCGAACGAGCTTGAGAAAGGACCGGATACCATTACGCTCGATTGGTATAAGGAACTGATGAAGTGGCATGACCGATTGAAAGAAATCGAATGGAACGGCGGCTTATTCGATATCGAGAAAGAACAAGAGAGTCCTTTACATATATAGAGGGAGGAGGGAAAGCCATGAAGGTCCTGCATATAGTCAGACAATACCGCCCTGCCGTAGGAGGGCTGGAGAATTTCGTCAGTGAACTGGCTGCACACCTGAACGAGAATGGGGTGGAAGTGGAAGTCCTGACACTGGACCGCAACTTCTCCGATCATACGCCTTTACCACCATACTCGATAGAAAACGGAATACAGGTTAGAAGAATCCCCTACTTTGGGTCCAAGCGTTATCCGATCGCACCATCCACGTTGAAATACGTATCGCAGTTCGACTTAATACACATCCATGCGGTGGATGCTTTCATCGATCTGATGGCTGTGCTGAAGCCGTTTCACAGGAAACCGATCATTCTATCGACACACGGCGGGTTCTTTCATACGAAGAAACAGCAAAGGCTGAAGCACTACTATTTTCATACGATCACTCGGATGATCATGAAGAAGGTTAATAAAGTAGTAGCCTGCAGTAACAATGATTTCGACCTTTTCAGGAAAATTACACCTGATAACCTGAAATTGATAGAGAACGGAATCAATGTGGAAAAGTATTCACGGATTTCAGACCGTAGAGGAACGAGAAACCATTTGATTACGGTCGGCCGCTTCTCCTCCAATAAACGCGTCGACCTGCTGCTTGAACTCATCCATCGTCTGAAGGGGGAATTCCAAGACGTGAAGCTGTCCATTGTCGGGAAAGACTTCGATCACTTGAGGCCGGAATACGAAGCGCTGATCGACCGATACGACATACAGGAACATGTGGAGATCATAGAAGATGCTACAGACAAGGAGCTTCTGGACGCCATGTCCGCTTCGGAATATTTCATATCTGCCTCGGAATACGAAGGATTTGGACTCAGCGCTCTCGAAGCGATGGCGGCCGGCCGTATTCCTCTGTTGAGCGACATTCCGTCTTTCAACAAAATGATTGACGAAGAAAAGAATGGGCATATCATTGACTTTCAGGATATGGATGCAGCTGCAGACAAAGTTTCTTCTATTTTAAGGCAGGCCGACAAGGAACGTCTGATCCATTCCTCCATGGCCTATGCAAACGGCTACTCCTGGGACGAAGTGGTCAAGGATTTCCAGTCCGTATATGAAGAGGTTTGCTGTACCTGAGAGTTCTCTATAACGAAAGAATGGGAGAGGGGAAATACTATGCTTGCAAATCATACGTGGAACAAACAAACGGTCTACCTTCTGGGGGCATGTGTCGTCCTGGCGGGAGCCATCGGGGCGGCCTCAGGTCTATCCCCGCAAATGGTACCTGTCATCATCGGAGCCTTATGTATTCCCTTCCTCCTGATGCTCCCGGTGGACCGCTTTCTGTTACTCATCGCTCTTTGTATCTTCATCGACCGCTCCTTTTTATCCGTAGGCGGTTCTTATATCCGTATCTACCAGGTGCTGTTCCTGTTCATGACACTGAAATTCGCGTTGGAGATGGTATATCAAAAGCGTGAGGTCTATCATACGCCGTTATTTCTGCTGATAAATCTTTGGGTGGGCAGCTACTTTCTGAGCTATTTCCATGTCTTGAATTATACGGATTTCTGGACCGTCGTCATCGGGCAGCTGTTCCTGAATCTCTTCTTCTTCCTCTCGGTACAAGTGATCTACGACAAAGGAGAGCCATTCTTTCAGAAGATCGTCAAATACAGCATACTATCGGGTATCATCGTCGCGGCCGTAGGGTTGCTGCAGATGGCCGGGTTCTTCGTGGGGCTGGATATCGGCATCAGCCACTATGAACATATCGGGATTCCGCGGCCGTCATCATTTGCTCATGAGCCCGATTGGTACGGACTGTTCTGCGGTTATGCCGCTGCCTGGCTTCTCGTTCTCTATTTGTACAACCATACGGCCCTCTTCTCCCAATGGTTCATCCGGATCGCTCTTGTGCTCACCTGCTTAGGCGTATTGGTCAGCATGGCGAGGGCAGCTATCCTGGCCTTGGCAGTGGCCGGACTGTTCTTGTTCTTCGTGACAAAAGGAAAGCGCTTGGTACGATTCACCATCCTTACAGCAATAGGAGGGATGATCCTCGCAGGTGGGGTGTTCGTTACGCATCCGGAAATCGGGACAAGCGTCTATCAACGCATGAATCCGTTGACATCTTTGGAAACGGACAGCGGGGCGGCGGACAGCCGGGTCGCTTCTATTCAAATGATGGTCGATCATATCGTCCTCCATCCCATCGTCGGTAACGGCAGTGGTGGAATGGCAGAGCTCTCGCAAATGCAGGAGATGCGGGATAAATATATCCACGGAGGAGAGCTCAATGAAGGAAAAGGGAATGCGAACATCTTCCTTACGGTGTTGTTCGATACGGGAGTCATCGGCCTTGTCATCTTCCTGCTGATCATCGGCCGCCTCATCCAGATGATGCGGGAGATGTATTCCAAACAGGACTTCATCCCACTCGGCCTTGCAGCGGCCAGCGTGGTCATACTGGTAGACTTTAACTTCAACAACGGCTTCCGGATGGGGTTCGTATGGTTTCATTTAGCGATGATCGCCGCTTATTACATGCTGTACAAGAGAAAACATTTCGAAAAACGGATGAAAAAGGTGGAGGGTTAGATGGTGCAGGAGTTGAACAAGGAGGATCTCCCGTCCGTTTGTGTGATTATCGTGAACTTCAATGGGACTGCTGACACGTTGGATTGTTTGGATTCCTTGAAGGAACAAAGCTATCCGAATACTCATATTGTCGTCGTTGATAATGCATCCGATGATCCGGAAGAATTGGAAAATGCACTCGCCAATCATTCCTTCCATTTAGTGCAGCTGGAGGAGAATAACGGGTTTGCATCCGGTAATAACGCCGGAGTGAAATATGCAAAGGAAGTGCTCGACCCGGATTATATTTTGATGTTGAACAATGACACGGTGGTAAGCTCGGACTTCCTGTTCCCGCTTGTCGAGGAGCTTGAAGGGGACGCTGGGACAGGGGCCTGCTGTTCCCATATCAATTATTATCAGCCCTCCAAGCTCACTTGGTATGGCGGGGGATACATCAACTGGAAGACAGGGACATCGGTACACGAAGTTCAAGACCATCGAACCTCCCCTTCGAGAGATGTCGAGTTCCTCACTGGCTGTGCCCTTCTGTTTCCAATCAGGATGATTCAAGAGATCGGATATTTGAACGAGGATTACTTCTTGTTTTATGAAGATACAGAGTTCTGCGTCCGTATGAAGAAGGCTGGATACAGACTCAGGTATGTACCGGAATCGGTGATCTATCATAAAGTCTCTGCTACCGCAGGATTCCGCTCGCCTCTTGCGAATTATTACGGAACGAGAAACAAGATGCACTTCATGTCTCTCTACGCCAACCGTTTGAATTATACGTTCTTCCTCCTGTATTTCAGCTGTAAAACGGGAGGTAAGTTACTGTTTTACTGGCTGAGGGGGAAACGCTTCAAGGATATGCGGCGGGCGATCCGAACCGGCTATTGGGATTTCTTCCGCCACAAGACAGGAAAGTGGCAGCGGCTTACGTAAAGAACAGGAGGGATGAAAGTGAAAATCGGGCGAATGGTTCCTTTTGTCTTGAAGAATAGTGTTCGTCAGCTCCGGTTCAAACGAAAATATCCATCTGTGTATCTCGGGCACGGAGTAGAAGTGGATGTTTCTACAACCAGTATGGAAGAAAGGTGTTCCATTAATGCTTATACGAGGATCTCTCATTCAGAGGTTGGAAGATATACGTACACAGCGAGAAACTGCAACATCATGAATGGGAAGATCGGGTCTTTCTGTTCGATCGGTCCCGGATGTCAAATCGGTTTAGGGAGTCATCCCAGTCATTTTGTTTCGACCTCTCCTATTTTCTATTCGACAGCGGGGCAGTTAAATGGAGAGACCTGGGTCGATCAAGATTATTATGAGGAATTTGCACCAGTCACGATTCAGGACAATGTCTGGCTTGGGGCACATACCATTGTCCTTGACGGCGTAACCATCGGGGAAGGAGCGATTGTAGCAGCAGGTGCCGTTGTAACCAAAGATGTCCCTGCATATTCCATTGCAGGAGGCGTCCCAGCGAAAGTGATCCGTTATCGTTTCGGTACAGAAACGATAGAAAAATCCTCGCTATGGAGATTTTTTCAAGGGAAGATGAATGGCTCAAGCAATGGCTGGCTGGTGAAGTCACACCGGAAGTCTTGCTGGATTCGGAACCATTATTTCATAGAAATGAGGCGTTGAAATGAAGAAACGTGTGGGCGTGATCGGTACAGGATTGATTGCAACGGGCTTGATCAGACTCTTGAGCACGCAGGAAGATCTGTGCGTCTCCGGAATTTTGACCAGACGGAAGATCGCAGAAATGAAAGGGTACCCAAAAGAGGAGCTATTGACGAACTCCGCGGAGGAATTGATTGACGGAGCCGATATCATCGTCGAGTGCAGTGGAGATGTCCTCCATGGCAGCGAAGTGATCGAAGAGGCGATGAATGCGTCGCTCCCTGTCGTCACCATGAATGCGGAACTGCAGGTCACGACGGGTTCTTACTTTGCAGCCAAAGGAATATTCACAGAAGCGGAGGGGGACCAGCCGGGCTGTTTAGCGAAGCTGGATGAAGAAGTGAGACAGATGGGATTCAAACCGGTCGTCTACGGCAATATCAAGGGCTTCCTGAATCAGAATCCCACGGAAGAAGATATGCGGTACTGGTCGCAGCGCAACGGAACAAGTCTTGGAATGACGACGTCTTTCACAGACGGAACGAAAGTCCACATCGAACAAGTGCTTGTCGGAAACGGTCTTGGCGCGGATATATCCGACCACGGGATCCTTGGTTTGAAAGCGGATGACAGCCGTAGCGGGGGAGAGCAGCTTGCCGAAACAGCAGAAAAGGAAGGACGCGTCCTGAGTGACTATATTCTATCCGGTTCCCTGCCGCCGGGGGTCTTCATCACGGCCCGTCACGAGGAAGAACAGCAGGATACCCTTCGTTATTACAAGCTGGGCGAGGGTCCTTACTATACCCTGCAGACGAATTACCATCTTTGCCATTTGGAGATATTGAAGACCATTCGCCGAGTAATCGCCGGGGGAGGGATCCTGCTTAATAACAGTACTTCCCCGCGCTTAAGCGTAGCTGCCGTCGCCAAGCAGAATCTGGCGGCAGGAACGAACATCGCTCATGGGATCGGAAGCTTCGAATTCAGGGGCGAGGCTGTAAGGATCAATGATGAACCGAGTCATGTACCGATCGGCCTGTTGAGAAATGCTGTTTTGAAGCGGCCGATGGAAGAGGGAGAGATGGTCCGTTTCTCCGATATCGACCTCCCGGACTCGTTTGCCCTCCATGTATGGAAGAAGATTTTGAATGAACAGGTGGCACACGCAGCAAAATGATGGGCATCCATCTAATTATTTGTGAAGGGTGAGAGGTTGCAATGATAGGTCGGAATATAAAACGAATTAGAAAGCAGCAGGGGATCACACTCTCTGAATTGGCTCATCGTTCGGGAATATCCAAATCGTATTTAAGTAATTTGGAGAGAGACTTGAAACAAAATCCTTCCATTCAAATCACGAAAAATATTGCCTGTGTTCTACGGGCGGACATTGAGGAGATCATCGACCCGATCGTAGAAGAACCGAAACCAACGGAAGGGTGGGGGGAGTTCGCCTCTCTTGCTTCCGCATCCGGTTTGGAAAAAGACGTGATTGATGAGTACAAAGAAGTCATTGCGTTCATTCACTGGCGAAGACAGCAGCAACTATCAAAAATTAAATAGTAGAAAACTAGATAGGAGCGAAGAACCGTCGGACATTTAAAACGAATGATATGGATAGGGATTTTGATATTGGTTGTGGGTACTATCGTGGTAGTCTTCGTGAATGGGAAGGGTTCATCTCCGGCTGCTAACACGGAGAGTAAGTGTCTTGCTTCGGAAGAGGATATACAAAATCTTCAGGAGAAGATCAGCACCACAAGTGAAAACGGCGGCGGGACCGTTACGCTGGAACCATGCCGTTATGTCGTCACCGAACCGATCCTGCTGAAGTCCAATGTCCATTTGAAGGGGTCCGGGATCGATAAGACAATTATCGAGTTGAAGCCGGAGCTTGAGGATGGAACGAAAAATGATAATAAAATCATCGAGACGGAGAGCGGATCAACAGACATCACCATCAGCGAACTGACGGTGGATGGGAACAAGAATGATCGCAAATCCCTGATCAATGATCCGCATGCCCACAGCATCGACATAGTTCATGTCGACGGGTTCCTGATTGATCGAATCAAGATTGTCGATTCTGCTTCGGCTTCCATCATGCTGTATAACAGCCGGAACGGTGTTGTCCGGAATTCGGAAATCAAGGACAGTGGATCTAATGGAATTCTCGCCCTGCAGGAAACGAAGAATGTGTCGATCACGGATAATGTCATCGACCACACGGAACATCAGAACGGGATATTCATTTCTTATCAGCAGGGGCATGCTTCTTCTGACATCGTCATCGAAAACAACACAGTCACCGATGCCGCGGATTTCGGAATTGAAGTAGGGCACATCGTTCCCGATGGACAAGAGCAGCACAGGAATATCCAGGTCATGAACAATAAAATTGTCCGGGCCACCAACTCAGGAATTGCTTTCCGGACTGTAAGTGACGGTGTCATCCAAGACAATGTCATTCAAGGTTATGGGAAGAATGGGACTTATGGAGGCGACGGGATCTTCGTCGAAGGCGGGTTCAATACTTCCGGGAATGTGGATGTATTGGACAATGAAGTCATTCAAACCTTCCAAAGCGGCGATGCGAACGCCATCTATGTTACCGGGATGGACGGAACACGTGTGGAAGGAAATACGGTGGAAGACAGCAGAGGAAACGGTATCTTCGTCCAGGCATCTGTGCTTCCCGATCAGATGAAGACGACGGATTTCACGGAAGGCAGACGAGTGTTTGATCGGATTGAAGTGAAGAATAATACATTTAAGAATAACTTGAAGAACGGCATTCATTTTCAAGGGGACCAATCAGACGGAAACGTAATTGAGCAGAATACCGTTACCGGAAATGGAGAGCATGGGATTCAGATAGCCAACTTGAACGCTGGAAATGGCTTCAGGATAGAGGGAAATGATATTACCGGTAACAAGCAGACGGGCATCAGTGTCTATAAACAAGGAGACTTCCAGATCATTGCGAATGCCTTTCATAAAGAAGCGAAACAGGAATATAAAGTCTCGCTCGTTGAAGTCTCTCAATCCCTGATTGAGCATAATACGTCACTTCAGGAGGAAGACATTTACCAGGAAAGTGCACAGGTCGTTACAATTAATCAAGGCTCTTAATTGAAAAAAAGCGGGAAGGCATGCTTCTCGCTTTTTCCTTTTGACTTTATTCAGTCCAGAAGGTCGATGATTTGAATCAGGATGTTGGAGACCTGGACTGCCTCTTCTTCCTTACTTGCAGCCAACTGCTTCAAACGTTCTACAGCCTCCACCACTTCTTCGGGAAGTTCCACTGGTTCCTCTCCCCCGATCTTCTTAAGGAATATCCCTTCGATTTGAATATCGGCGGATATATCCTTATCCCAAAACAACAGTTCATCCGGATCTTCCGAGTTGAAGGAGAAAGCATAGTTCTTCCAGTCGGACGTCAAGCGGATGTTCTCATTCAACTTCCTGCGATCTTGAACATAGAGATTTAAAGCAGCCGAAGAAGCAGACTTCGCTCGAAAAGAAACTTCATACATTCCTGCATCGAAAATCTGGCGGTTGGTTGGAGGGAAATATCGCGGGAGGGGGTTGAAGGAGGTCGGTTTTGTCCACAAATTCTCACCAGGTTCGGGTGTTTCTTCCGTGAGTATATTATCGGAGACAGTTACACGCTGTGCATCTCCCTCCACCAGGACAGCGTCCCCTCCGCTGCGCAAAATGGTGTTATTACTGACTGCATTTCCGCTTGACGGATAACTGTCAAAATGAACCCCGCTCTTTTCACTGTTCAAAATAGTATTCCCTGTAATACGAATGTCCTTATACAACCTTCTTCCATCAGGAAAATCCGGTGTCCTTCCTTCGAAGAAAGAGGCCAGGACGTAAATAGAATCGTTCCAGCTGTCCTGAATCGTATTGCCGGTAATATCCATGTCTCTCATTCCGGTAACGTAGACCGCTTGTTGATAAGGGAAACGCTGCTCGGTCACTTTCGGATACGTTTGCGTCATCGTATTATTCTTGATATCCACTTCTGAGTTCAAGGATACTCTGCCTTCCACGAAAACCGCATTGCAACCATAATCATTGTGCTCTGCATAGTTGGTGATGGTGTTCCCCTCAATCACCCCATTAGAGACCGTCCTGAAACCGATCCCGGTGCAGAAAGCATTCACGATGGTATTATTCCTTACCGTGATGTTCCGGTGCGGGGCATCGCCTGGTTTGTGCGTCGTGTGACCGACTTCAATGGCGTAATCGGCCACATTTCGTACCGTATTTCCTTCTATAAGAATGTTGTAGGTACTATCGCCCTGATACATGAAGAAGATCCCGTTCTGATTATCCGTATGGTCGATGGTATTGTTCCGCACCTCGATGTCGTGCGTTTCCTGCATACCGAGAATCCCATTGCTGCCACTGTCCCTGATGACGTTGTTCTTTATCGTTCCATTAGACACATACCATAGAGCGATACTGGCATCCACCGAATCAACGACTTCTACATCATGGATAGACAGGCCGTCCACGTAAGCGAAGGACATCGTATGCGAAAATCCGCTGTTAATGAGCTCTTTTCTGCTCTCTTTTGCCCCGTCAAAGGTAATATCCGACACTTCCACATTTGAAATCCGATCGGCCAGCAGAATTTTATTTGGATTCAAGCTTCCATCCACTTGAACGGGATTCATGGTCAGGACCGTCTTTCCGACCCCTTGTCCTTTCAAGTGGACATTACTCTTGAGTCGGATAGATTCAGATAGAACGATGGTTTCTGCAGGCAGGGTTACCGTTCCGCCGCCATTCCGACTGACGCGGTCGATTTCCTCTTGAATTTCCTTAAGGGTGGTCAATGATTCCTCAGCATGTACACTAAATACAGAAAGCAGATACAAGGACATGGTTAAAATAACCCATGTTATTAAATGTTTCATTCCCTCTCTTTATCTCCTATATATTAGATTTGTCCCACATAGAGACAAAGGTTTGATCTCTACACGTAGACTAGTTCATCCTATTAACACGTGTAGATATATGTGCTGTTTTTTCTGCTAAATAGGCATTGGATATGGGGAACAATTCTTACTAAACGGTATTATCTTTGTCTCGCTGATTGTTGATTAATCGACATAAAAAGGCAAAAAATACTTGATTTGTCAGAAAATTTACGGCAATATAGTGTAAAAGAATCATGATTTCGACAGCCTATAGGAATTCATTATCTGTTATATATAAAACAACGATATATAAAGACGAGGTGGTCGTGTGAAAGAGGATTTGGGCTCTTCGTGGGAAGAGCTCGTGGAGCTGGCGATGGAGTCGTCCTGCTCGAAAGCGGAGTTCAGGCGGTTTTTGGAAGAGAGAAGAGCGGAGGATGCGGCGAAGCGGCGCAGGGAGTTTCACGTCGTTCCGTGTAAAGAAATAAACGCGTTGAAATAGGCGTATCGACCCGGGGATCAGAGGATTCCCGGCTTTTTTGTGTTTGTTTCTTTTTGTTCCGTCATGATTTTCGTCCCGGTGTCCATTGACAGGATTCCGAAATGCCTATACTATAAATGAGAATGATTATCGTTATCGAATATACATAACTTACACGATGATCGAACCATTATAAGAAAAGGTAGGGATCGAATATGTCGAATAGACGGAATTTTTCATATGTTTTGCTGTTGATGTTTGTGGGTTTCCTGTTTGTGCTTGCGGGCTGTGCGAGTGATTCTTCTTCCTCAGAGGAGAAGGAGGCTGAGGCTTCCGGATCGGAGGATGCGAAGGACGGGGAGATTGTGATTGAGCATGCGTTCGGTGAAACCGTTCTCGAGGAGAAGCCGGAGCGTGTGGCGACGGTGCAGTGGGGGAACCAGGACGTGGCCCTTGCGCTTGGTGTCGAGCCGGTAGGATTCTCGGCTGCGAACTACGGGGTGCAGGATGACAGTGGTCTGCTTCCATGGACGAAGGAGAAGCTGGATGAGCTTGGTGTGGAGGATCCGAATGTGTTCCAGGATACGGACGGGCTTGATTTCGAGGCGATTTCGGATTCGAATCCGGATGTGATTCTGGCTGCTTACTCCGGCATCACGCAGGAGGATTATGATTTGTTGAGTGAGATTGCACCGGTTGTTGCGTATCCGTCTTCTCCGTGGACGACGCCTTGGCGTGATCAGATTCTGATGAACGCGAAGGGGATGGGTATGGAAGAGGAAGGAAAGCAGCTGGTGGAGGATACGGAAGCGTTGATCGAGGAGAAGGCGAAGGGATATCCGGAGCTTGATGGGAAGAAAGTCGTTTGGGCGAACTTCTCGGCGGAGGATCTCTCCAGTCTTCATTTGTACACGCCGGCAGATACGCGGGTCGCTTTCCTTGAAGAGGAGCTTGGGCTCACGTATCCGGATCGTGTGAAGGACATGATCGAAGATGATTCGGAGTTTTTCCTGACGATCAGTGCAGAGAATGCGGACGTGTTGAACGATGCGGACTTCATCATCGGGTACGGGGATGAGAAGCTGTATGAAGCGGTCAAGGCGGATCCGCGTCTCGGTGAAATCGATGCAATCAAGAACGGCGCGGTCGCATTCATCGGCGACGGGACCCCGCTTGCGGCATCCGGGACCCCGAGCCCGCTCTCCATTTCCTACACGATCGACGATTATTTAGAGCTGCTTGCAGAAGCGGCGCGTAAAAGCGAGGAGTAACGAGGGACCGTGAGAAAAGGCGTGGCGATACATCAACCGAAGTATTTACCGCTCGTTCTCGTCCTGTCGCTCGTTCTGCTTGTCGTAAGCAGTCTTGCTTCGCTTGCGTTCGGTTCGCGGGTCGTGCCTTGGGAGGGCTTGATGACGGGGTTGTTTGAGGCAGGTGCGGATTCGTATGATGCAATCGTCGTGCAGGAGCGGATTCCGCGGACGCTTTTCAGCCTGTGCTGCGGGGCGGCGCTCGGGGTATCGGGCTCGCTCATGCAGGCGGTCACGCGCAATCCGATCGCAGACCCGAGCATCCTCGGTGTCAATACGGGGGCGGCGCTGTTTGTCGTAAGCGGCATCGCTTTCTTCCAGATTAGTACGGCGTCGGAGTATATCTGGCTTGCCATTGTCGGCGCGATGCTGACGGCGGTGTTCGTCTACGGCATCGGCTCGATGGGACGCGGCGGAGCGACGCCGCTCAAGCTCGTCCTTGCCGGGGCGGCGACGACGGCCGCACTGTCGTCGCTCGTCAGTGCGATCATGCTGCCGCGCACCGACGTCATCGATCAGTTCCGGTTCTGGCAGGTCGGAAGCGTCGGGGCCGGCAACTGGAGTGCGCTTGGTACGTTTCTTCCTTTTTTACTGATCGGTCTCTTGCTTGCGGTGTTGTCTGCTCCGGCGCTGAACGCTCTTGCCCTCGGTGATGAGGTGGCGAGCGGCCAGGGCGTCCGGACGGGCGTGCTCCGTATCGTCGCCGCCTTCGCGGGTGTTCTGTTATGCGGGGCAGCGACGGCGCTTGCCGGACCGATCGGGTTCATCGGGCTGTTGTCGGCGCACGTCATCCGCCTAATGCTCGGGCCGGACCTCCGGCTCATCATCCCGCTCTCCGCCGTTGCAGGAGCGATCATCCTGACGATCGCGGACGTGAGCGGACGGCTGATCGGCAGTCCCGGGGAACTCGAAGTCGGTGTCGTTACCGCCTTCATCGGGGCGCCGCTCTTAATCCTTTTAGCGACAGGAATGAAGGTCAGATCCCTATGAATGAAGCGATAGAAAAAATAAAACGTGGACGGCGGAAGAGGCGCCGGCGCTGGATCATCGTCAACGGGCTCCTTGCCCTGTTTGCGGTGGTACTCAGCGGGACGATGCTCGTCATGGGGAATACCGTCTACTCGATTCCGGAAGTGATCGCAGCGCTGTCCGGGGACGCATCAGGCGGGGCGGATTTCGCCGTGAACACGATCCGGCTGCCGCGGATGGTTGCAGGACTTCTTGCGGGGATTGCGTTCGGGATCGCCGGCAATACGTTTCAGACGATGCTCCGCAATCCGCTTGCCAATCCTGATATCCTCGGGATCACGACAGGATCGAGCGTTGCTGCCGTCTACTGCATTCTGATTCTGCAGACGAGTGAGGGTACGGCTTCTGCTGCGGCGATCATCGGTGGTCTCACTGCCGTCGTCGTCATGTACGCGCTCTCCCGCGGCCGGACGTTCTCGATCGGCCGGCTGATCCTGATCGGAATCGGCATCCAGGCGATGCTGAGCTCGGCAATTTCCTATTTATTGATGAAGGGCGGCAGGCAGGACTTACCGACGGCGATCCAGTGGCTGAGCGGAAGCCTGAACGGGTCGCAGATGGATAAATTGGGGCCGCTTGCGATCACGGTGCTGATCTGTGTACCGGTCGTCGTCGTCCTCGGGAAGCACCTGAGCATCCTCGAGCTCGGCGAACAGTCGGCGGCGTCGCTCGGATTGAACACGGACCGGACGAGGATCCTTCTGATCATCAGCTCGGTCGCGATGCTGGCGCTTGCGACGTCGGTGACCGGACCGATTTCGTTCGTCGCGTTTCTTGCCGGACCGATTGCGAAACGGCTCGTCGGGGTCGGCTATTCGAACGTGATTCCGGCCGGGCTCGTCGGCGTCAACCTCGTGCTCGGAGCCGACCTAATCGGGCAGTTCGCCTTTGACGTCCGCTTCCCTGTCGGCATCATCACAGGGATTCTTGGTGCTCCGTTCCTCCTGTATCTACTTATCCGTATGAATCGAAAGGGGAGTTTGTCATGAAGCCACATACATTCCGAACCGATCACATCCGCGTCGGCTACGAGGAGCGTACGATCCTCCACGACGTCGACCTTGCCATTCCGTCGAACAAAATCAATGTCATCATCGGCGCGAACGCCTGCGGCAAGTCGACGCTGTTGAAGACGATGGCGAAGCTGATCAAGCCGGAAGCAGGCGACATCACGCTCGACGGCAAGGCGATCAGCAAGATCTCACCGAAGGAGCTCGCCCGCGTGCTCGGTATCCTGCCGCAGTCGCCGGTCGTTCCGGAAGGCATCACCGTCGCCGACCTCGTCGGCCGCGGCCGCTATCCACATCAGAAGTTCCTGAAGGGGTGGTCGAAGCAGGATTATGAGGCGGTCGCGGAAGCAATGGAGATCATGAACATCACCGCGCTTGCCGACCAGAACATCGACGAGCTCTCCGGCGGTCAGCGCCAGCGCGTCTGGATTGCAATGGCATTGACGCAGGAAACGGACATCCTTTTTCTCGATGAGCCGACGACGTTCCTCGATATTACCTATCAGGTGGAAATCCTCGATATGCTGACGGACCTGAACCGGAAGCACGGGACGACGATCGTGATGGTACTGCACGACATCAATCTTGCCGCCCGCTACGCCGATCACATTTTCGCGCTGCGGGACGGGGAACTGCTTGCGGAAGGAGCGCCGTCTGAGATTATTACGAGTTCGCTTGTGGAGGACGTGTTCGGCCTCCGCTGCTCGGTGATTCCGGACCCCGTGTCCCAGACGCCCTTGATTGTGCCGAAGGGCAGGTATCATGTGAAGGAAGAAGAGCGGACGCTTGCGCATACGTGAACGGAAGAGCCTGGATCTTGATGGTCCAGGCTCTTTTTTATGAAGATGTGTAAAATAAAATAAGATGCAATTTACAATAGTGTGCGTCATACAGTATAATAAAAGCAGGAGTTGATGAGATGAGCAATGCGAAGGCGAAAGAACACCTGGATAAGCTGCTGCAGGAGCTGCGGCGGGGGACGATTACGATCGGTGTGATGAGTCAGCTTTCTGAACCGCAGTACGGCTATTCGCTCGTTACGATGCTCGGGGAAAGAGGCATCCACGTCGAGCCGGGGACGCTGTATCCGCTCCTGCGCCGGCTGGAGAAGCAGGGCTTGCTTGAGAGCCGCTGGGACACGGGCGAGGCACGGCCGCGGAAGTATTACCTGTTGAGTCCGCTCGGCAGTGAGGTGTATGAGCTGCTCAAGGAGGAATGGCGCTTGATTGCCGCCAGTATGAAGGACGTCATGGGAGAATGAAGGAGGAGAAAAGGATGGAGATGGTGGACCGGTACATTTATGCCGTCACCCAGAAGCTGCCCGAGTCGCAGCGGGAGGATATCGCCCTTGAGCTTCGGACCTTGATCGAGGATATGCTCGACGACCGCGCCGGAGAAAGGGATGTCACGGAAGAGGATATCGAAGCGGTGCTGATCGAGATGGGGAGCCCAAGGGAGTTGGCGCAGAAATACAGAGGAACGAAGAATTATGTGATTGGTCCGGAGCTCTATGATTCTTATATTCTTGTATTGAAAATCGCCCTGATTGCGACGGCGGCGACCATTATTATCTCTTTCCTCGGCCAGGTAGTCGTCGATCCGACCCGCGTTATCGACCACTTCGTCGGGTGTATCGTTTCGCTCGTCACCGGACTGCCGACGGCCCTTGGCTGGACGACGATCGGCTTTGCGATCGTCGGCTATGCGGGAGCGTCGGATTCGATCGATCTTTACGGCGGGAAGGATTGGAAGCCTTCCAAGCTGCCGCCCGTCCCGGAGAAGAAAAGGCAGATCAAGCGCGGGGAGACGATTTTCAGCATCGCCTTCTACATGTTCCTGCTGGCCCTCTTCGCCTTCTCCAATGAATACTTCGGCATCTGGATCTTTAAAGGCGACGGCTTCAACGGCGTCGTGCCGTTTCTGAATACGGGGAATTGGAACGCGTATCTGTTTCTCTTCCTGATCTTCGGATTCGGCATCATCAAAGAATGCCTGAAGCTCATCTACGGCAGGTGGACGGTCCAGCTGGTCATCTATACCGCCGTCGTCAATGTATTATCGTTCGGGGTGCTTCTGCTTCTGATCAACGGTCCGACCTTCTGGAATCCGGACTTCATGCAGCAGCTCGCACAGACGGAATATTTTGCCGCCGGCAGTGAGGCCTATGACACGGTAGAAATCATTTGGGAACAGCTGACGATGTGGATCGTCGTCTTCATGGCTGTCGGATTGGTTTGGGACGTCGTGTCGGGCTGGTATAAGGTCAGGCAGGGGAAGTGAATGAATAATGAAAAAGAGCGCGCAAAATGTGTGGATCATTTTGCGCGCTCTTTCTATACATGTATCCTCTTACATACTTTTTAAATAAACATATTCACAAAGATAGCTGTGATAAAGCTTGCCATCGTACCGGCGATAATCGCTTTGAAACTAAGCGATGCGATTTGTTTTTTCTTGGACGGAGCCAAGGATCCGAGTCCGACGATCAATTGTCCGATTGTAGAGAGGTTCGCGAAGTTGCACAACGCAACGGACAGGATTGCGACGGTCTGTGGCTGCAGCTGCTCCTGGATTTTCAATACGTCCTGGAAGGCGATCAATTCATTAGCGGTAAGCTTTGTTCCGATAATGGATGCAGCACGGAACGCATCTTCCACCGGGATGCCGACAAGGATAGCGAAAGGGTAGAAGGCATAGCCGAATATGGTAGCGAGATCGAGTCCGATGATGCCGAGCATGCCGTTGGTGAGAGCCAGGATACTGATGAAGGCAATCAGCAGACCGCCGATATTCGCAGCAAGCTTCACGCCGCTTACCGCTCCCTCGGAAATGGCTTCGAAAATATTGGTGTGGCCCGCCTCTTCCATCGAGACATCCTCTTTGGTTATCGATTCTTCCGTTTCCGGTTCCATCAATTTAGCTATGACAATCGTAACAAAAGGTACGGAGAAAACGGATATGAGCAAATATTTGATATCGATCCCCATCTGGGCATACGACAACAGGATGGCACCACTGGCGGAAGCCGTTCCTCCCACCATCACCGTAAACATCTCCGAACGGGTAAGCTTGGCCAGATAAGGCTTGATGAGTATGGGAGATTCGGCAACCCCAAGCATGGTATTGCCGACGGTGTTAAAGGATTCGACCCTCGTCGTACCGAAGATTTTGCCGACGACCCAACCGAGTCCGCGGACGACGAAAGGGATGATCCGTAAATAATACAGAGCGGATACAAAGGCCGAGATGAAAATGATGACCGATAATACCTGAATCGCAAAAACAAATCCGACAGAGGTTCCTTCTGCAAAGAAACCGCCGAATAGGAAATCGATTCCCTCCTGGCTGTAGTTCAGTACGTGCTGTACGCCCTGAGCGGCTTTCTCCAAAATCCAGCTGCCGAGGGGAACGTTGAGCATGAAGTAGACGAAGAGTCCTTCCAGCGCAACACCTGTAACGATCGTGCGCCATTTGATGGCTTTTTTGTTTGTGCTCAGAAGCCAAGCCAGAAACAGTAATCCAATGAGTGATAAAATGCCATAGAAAATATGCATGAGAGCCTCCTTAAAGTGGCTTCATAGACCCTTGCTATCGTTAGACGTCTGACCTTTTCAAACAACAAAAAAAGGTGCATCCTCTCCATCTATAAAGAAAGAAGAGAATGCACCTCCATTATTGTAAAAAGTCACATGGGGCGTTCTAACCTTCCTTATAGTCCGGCATTTTACGGCTGCCGGGTAGAAACTTATGGACCATATTTCCATAGATATATAAGGATCGTATGAAGTTGATTTCTGAATTCTAGCAAAGGTTTTCGGAATAAACAATAGGGCTGTGAAAAGTATCAAAATAGAGAATATTGAAAATCTAATTCCTTCCTATACTATTCTTCTTTTTATTGCTGTCTGGTAAAATATGCATAGTGTGTTTTCTTAGGAGGCTGCCATGAAAAAATCGGTTGCGATCGTGTTCAGTGTACTGCTTATCATCGGAATCGGGTTCGGATACGTCCAATACAAAAAGGCAGGCGTGGAACAGCGGGTTGTGGAGTATTTGACGACAGAGAAACATCTGAAGGAGAGCGACATTGTTTCCAGTGAGCCGTTTATAGCCAATCTTCGGGGCGATAAGAATTGGATGGTCAGTGTCCGCCTGAAGGATGATGAGAAAACCTATTATTATTACAGAAGTAAGGGGAAAGTGGTGCTGGAATCGTACGTAGAAGACGGCGTTGAACACGCGCCGTAACAGGGGAGGGAGTCCATTGAAGAATCCAATGAAGCTGATCTTTGCGGTCTTTCATGTGGGGACTCCACTGCTCTATTTCATCGGCTGTTCCGTCATTTCGTACATGCGTGGAAATTCGGTGGGAGCGTCGATCCCGGATACTTTATCGATCATCGCCATTTACTTGATCGTCGTCAACTGTATGTGGCTTTTCACTGTGGACAAGTTTAAAAGGGCAATCAAAATGGATGAGGAAAATCAGGCGAAATGATGGAGGGGGAGTAGTATGAAAAAATGATTCGGAACATCCGGATCAAGTACGAGGTGGCCGGGAAACGGGAAGAACAAATCGTGTCTTCCACCGTGGAAGGTTTGTCTACCGAATCGGAGTGACACCTTTTCGCCCGGAACAAAAAGAGGGATAATGGGCGCTGTAAGAAAGTTCCTGAAAAAGGAGTGGTCGCTGTGCTGTTGGAAACAGAGAAGTTCGAGTGCAGGTCGGAAACGGAGCGTTTGGTCATCCGGCCGTTGGAGGAAGAGGATTACGGGAACTGGCTGGATGGGTTTGAGAGCCGGGGCGCATCGAAGCATGTCCATGACCCAGGGAGGCTCGACATGCGCGAATGTACGAGGGAATGGTTCTGCCAATTGGTAGAGAGACATCAGGAGCTGGCACGGACGGATACGGCGTTTGTTTTCGCTGTGTTCCGAAAAGCCGACGGTGCGCATCTTGGCATGGTCGATTTCTCTACGCTTGCAAGAGATTCCTTCCAGTGGGGGCGGATCGGCTACACGATACATAATCAGTACTGGCGGAACGGCTACGGCGGGGAAGCGGTGAAGGAAGCGCTCCGGATCGCCTTCCGCCGGTTGGATTTCCACCGGATCGAAGCCCACATAAACCTGGACAATGCCGCATCTGTGAAGCTTGCCGAGAGCTGCGGCATCGAGTATGAGTGCATCCGCAAAGGGTTCCTCTTTGAAAACGATGCGTGGACGGATCACCTCGTCTACTATAAAAATGCCGAAAGTCCTGTGTAGGGGCGATTGGCATGAATTATCTATGGAAGCTGAATACCGCAAGCATCCTCGCCGCCCTTCTCGCACTGATCCCTCTTGAATTGATGCTGAATGTCTATCGGATCAGCCGGTTGACGGGATGGGGGTTGGACCGGACGGTGCTGGTCTTTGGTGTGGCCATGGGTGTGACCGTGCTTGCCGGAACGGTTCTTCTCTACTGGTTCATGAGGAAGCGGATGGAGAGAAGGAAGGCAAATGTGTGGACGGCTCTCACTTGGATTCCCTATTTCGTGCTGTTCGCCTATCTGTTTTCGGTTTCGTTCCCGATTACGGACCCGGGGGAGGCGCCGAACCCTGGGATGGGCTTCTTCGTCATCGGCGGGCTGCTTGGCTATCCTTTTTACCTGTTGATCCTGAATGTGATCGTGCTGTTGACGGGGGAAGGCGTACAGAAGAAAGAGGGACTCCCAGATTAAAAGGGAATCTTGAAGTGTGTTTAAGAATTATAGTTGGAGAGAGAGCTGGCTCCGGGACATGGGACGCTTTCCGCGGGGCGGCCGGAATCTGCCCATGTCCCTCCGCCCTGTGCTGAAATTTCCCTTAGCTAATTACATAGTTTCTGAGTAAAAAGGAAGGACTCCCCTAATAACAGGGAGCCCTTCTTTTTTATAAAAGCGATAGTCCATAAGTCAGGACGCAGACGACGGCAAGCAGGGCAAGGCTGTATTTCAGCGTCATTCGGAACAGGTTGGATTCCTGACCGGTCTCTTTGACGGCAGCGGTCGCGATGGCGATCGACTGTGGAGAAATCAGCTTCGCCATGACGCCGCCTGCGGTATTCGCGGCAAGCAGGAGGCCGGGATCGGTCATGATTTGTCCGGCGGTGACGACCTGGAGGTTGCCGAACAGGGCGTTGTTGCTGACGACGGATCCGGTGATGAAGACGCCGAGCCAGCCGAGGACGGGGCTCACGAACGGGAAGAAGCCGCCGGTCTCCGCTAAGGCGAGCCCGATGGAGGAGCTCAGTCCTGCGAAGTTCGAGACGTTGGCGAATCCCATGACGAAGCAGATCGTCAGTACAGGAAGCCACAGTTCACGGACCGTCCGTTTCAATGCCTGCATTCCTTCAGGGAGCGTGATCGTCGTACTCGTCCAGCCGGTGACAAGGACGGCGGCCAGTATCGCCGTTCCGGTCGCAGCGACTAGGTCGAGTTCGAAGACGGCGGCAAGGGCGCTCGTTTCCGGAACGATCGGGGGAGCTTGCAGGATTTCCTCGTGAAGAAAAGGAATCTCGAGGCTCCGCGTCGTTGCAGCAAGCGGTCCGCCTTTTTCAAACAGGCTTTGGAACGCAGGCAGGCTCCAGAGCGTGATTGCCGCGGTCAAAATGTAGAACGGGGACCACGCCCGGATGATGTCGCCGATCCGGTAGGTCGTGCCGGCATCGACGGCGGGAGCGCCTTCTTCGCGGTGGATTGTCTTCGGCTGCCATTTTCTCAAGAACAACGCAAGTCCGGCCATGCTGGCGAGAGCGGCGAGAATGTTCGCAAGCTCCGGCCCAAGGAAGAGGATCGTGAAGAGCTGGACGCCGGTATAAAGGCCGCTCACGACGAACAGGGCGGGCAGCGTTTCCTTGATGCCCTTGAATCCGCTCAAAAGGAAAACGAGCAGGAACGGGATGGCAAAGGAAATCAACGGCAATATGTAAGCGAGCATCCGGGACAGCTCCATCGTCTCGAGGTTCCCCATCTGGGCACCGACGATGACGGGAATTCCGATGGCGCCGAAGGCACCGGATGCGGCGTTGGCGACCAGACAGAGCGCGGCTGCTTTCAGCGGACGGAACCCGAGCTCGACGAGCAGGGCGGCACTGATCGCAATCGGTACGCCGAATCCGGCGGCTCCTTCGAGAAAGGCATTGAAGCTGAAGCCGATCAACAGGAGCTGGAGCCGCTGGTCTTCCGAGATGCTCGCGATGCTTGCGCGGATGATGGTGAACTTACCGGTATCGACGGCGATTTTATACAGCCAGACGGCCATGATGACGATATAGCCGATCGGCCACAAGCCCTTCGCTATGCCGGCAATGGCGGATGCGACCGCGTTGGAAACGGGCATATCAAAGAAAACGACCGACAGAATAATGCTGAGGGCAAGCGTCAGGAACGCCGCAAGCACGCCCTTCATTTTGAAAATCGTCAATGCGAGAAAGAAGAAAAGGATCGGGAGAGCGGCGACGAGCGCGCTCACCCATGTGTTTCCGAACGGATCGTACTGTTGTAACCACATGACAGAAGCCTTCTTTCCTTATGGTCTCGTTGCCGCCTTGAAATGTTCGCCGAGGATTGCTTTAAGAACGCCGGCGCTGTGGTGAAGCTGTTTCTGTTCGGTTTCGTTCAGGTTCAGTTCAACGACGTTTCGGATGCCGGTCCGGTTCACGACGGCAGGTACACCGATGTAGACGTCTTCCAGGCCGTATTCTCCGGCAAGCGGGGCGCTGACGGTAAGGATGCTGTTCTCGTTGTTCAGGATCGCTTTCGTAATCCGCGCCAGTCCCATCGCGATGCCGTAGTAGGTCGCGCCTTTTTTCTCGATGATCTGGTACGCCGCGTCACGGACGTTGAGGAAAATCTCCTCCAAGTCTTCTTTATGGTAACGGGGATCGCGTTCCACCCACTCCATCACAGGCACGCCGCCGATCGTCGCATGGCTCCAGACCGGAAGCTCGGTGTCGCCGTGTTCGCCGATGATGTTGGCGTGGACGTTCTGCGGAGTGACGTCGAAATATTCGCCCAAGAGATAACGGAACCGGCCGGAATCGAGGATCGTTCCGCTGCCGATCACGCGGTTCTGCGGCAGACCGCTGAACTTCCAGGTCGCATACGTAAGAATGTCGACCGGGTTCGTCGCAACGAGGAAGATGCCGTCAAAGCCGCTCGCCATCACATCATCGACAATAGATTGGAAGATAGCGAGATTCTTCTTCACCAAATCGAGCCGCGTCTCGCCGGGCTTCTGGTTCGCTCCGGCACAGATGCAGACGATATCGGCATCCTTACAATCCGCATACGTGCCGTACCACGTCTTCGTCGGATTCGGCGCGAACACCTTGCCGTGGTTCAAGTCCATCGCATCACCCATCGCCTTGTCTTCGTTCAAATCAATGATCACGAATTCCTCTGCAATCGCCTGGTTCAGCATCGCAAAAGCGTAACTGCTTCCTACTGATCCTGCTCCGATCAAAGCTACCCGGTTCACGTTTTCTCTTGTCATTATGGATTCCTCCCGTATGGTTGTGTTTATTTGTGAATCATTTCACAATTATAGTATGCAATAGTTTTTGAATGATGACAATGGATATTTGTGAAGTTTTTCACAAGTGGGGATGAGTTGTCATATTTTGGTCACAAATAAGTGGGAGCAGGACAGGATGCTGATAGTGTTGAGTAGGTCCTTCTCTTTGGAATCGCCTTTCTTTAAAAGCTATTAAATTCTATTAAGAGGACAATTAAAAAAGGCGGGGATAATTACTCCCCGCCTTTTTTTGTATTCAGCTGCTGCTTTCTATCCTGCTCTCTTTATGCTTGTTAATTTCATTTCGAACAATGTCCATGTACGACAGGTCTGCCCAAATCTCTTTATCTCCTATCACATAAAACCGGCGCTTCGCTCTGGTGGCAGCGACGTTGATGATGTTCGGTTTGCTGGTAGCCCATTCGGCAGCCCCTCGTTTCGTAGAATCGACACCCAGGCAGAAAAGAACCGTTTCTGCTTCTTTTCCTTGGAACGTGTGTACGGTTCCGACAGAGTTACGGATCCATGTGTTTCGTTCTTTTTTCGTTACACCTGTGATATTCCATTCCTCTCGAAGGAGAGCTTTAACTTTGTCAGCAACTCGTTTGAATGGCGAGATGATGTATAGGTCAGGCAGCTTTCCACCGTTTTGTTCGACTATGGAATGGAGCGTTTCGAGCACCTTTTCCCCTTGAGCAGGAACGTATTGTTGGTCTTCTACTTGGCCTTTTACTTGTATCCAATCACTTGTCACGTGAGGAGGAGAGGACTGCTTCGCTATCGTTGCCAGCACCATCTTCTCCTCGTATGCGGCTTTGTTGGCGATAGTGAACATCGGTTCTACGCAGCGGCGGTGCACCCACAGGGGGCTACCGATCCATGTACCGTCCAGATTCTTTCCGTACGGGTTTCCAAGGTCGGCAACGCTTTGGACAGACGCAAGCGGCGACAGGCGGGAATCGGGGACCTGGAAGTGTTTCGCTAGATCATCAAATAGAGAAGCTGGCATTGTGACGACCGGCTCGATCTGCTTAGGGTCGCCGACCGCAACGGTATGCTTCGATCTCCATATCCCGCCAACAGCCATTTGTGGAGTGGCCTGCCCGGCTTCGTCTATGAACAGCCAGTCCAGCTCTTCTTTCCCCAGTCCGCGGAACATCGTGCCGAGTGATGCGAAGGCGGTTGAAATGACAGGGACGAAGAGGAAGAAAGATTCCCAGATCGGTTTAACCAGTTCTGGATGACGAGTGCTGATTTCTTTCAAGTTGGAATATCCGGATATACAATTTTTTGCCTTCTTATTAGCGCAGCATAAGAACGTTTCGTGGATATGCATAGCTTCCAAAAATAAGTTAGCACGAGCCTTAGCAAATTTAATCGTCATCCATGGAGAACTCTTTTGTTTCTCCTCATGACTCCTTGTCCAAAAGCTATCATCCATGATGGTTCGCTCTTGAAAATGTTCCTCTTGATAATAAGCATATAATTGTTCTTCTGCCTGTTTAAGCTCCTGATTGCTGCTTTCAATTTCTTTCTCAAGGGACGAAATTTCTGCTTTTCTTTGTTTAATGGTTTTATTAAGCTTTAATTTTTCCTCTTTACATTTATACAGTCTTTCAGTAATTACATTTTTGCGTTCTGCATTTTCTTTCACCTTAGAAGTTCGGAACAATTTATCCCACCAAGAGAAGGTGAAGGAATCCAATTCCTTTTTCAATTCTTCCTGTTCTTCAATTTCGGATAATAAGGATTCTAGTGTTTCCTTGGACTGCATCTGTTCCTTTTGGTGTTCGAGTAAAGTGGTCTCCAATTCTTTTATGTTTTGATTTTCTTTTTCTTTCAAAGCTTTTGCTTTTAGGATGGATGTGACTCTGTCTTTAGCCTCTATCGCTTGTTTTTGCTCCTTTTTAGCTTTTTCCCACGCGTTTTGGAAACGTACCTTAGCTTTTTCCCAATCTGCAATTGTTACTGATCGGTCCTCCAAAAAATGATGGAAAGGAAAGTTGATTTGCTCATCTTTATCATTCGATTTCGGCCATATGTAATTTTCGGCGAAGGTGGATCTGTTTTTACTGTTTCCTAGTACACCGGAAAAGAACCCCCAATGGTCTGGAGCTTCCCTATCCTCGCCATTGATGACTTTTCGGAAGTAGCTTGCACCAGGGTGATCCTGGTATTTTTCATCAATGCTCCCCATATTCGGCAAGTCCTCGGAAATGTTTTGGACCGCTGTATTATTGGAGGATGCGACCACCATGCCGTATCCTGTGAGGGATTCATCGATCTGCTGGACATGGACAATGAAGTTATCGTTTGGTTTTACTGCCTTGACTCTCGTGAAAGCATCCTCTGGGTTTTTAAATTGGACCATTTTGCTCGCGCGCCTGAACACATTTTCAGCCATGACGTCTTTAAGCAGCGTCGTCTTTCCCGTTCCCGGCGGTCCATTTACGGTGTATAAGTTCTGATGTGGGGAGTCTTCCATGAACATGCTGTTTACAGCGAATTGCTGCATCAAGCTCAGATGGTGTTCGTCTTTATCCGGCCATTTAGCAAGCGGAATGTGTTCCGGGGACAACACCTTCTCAATCGTCTCCCGGTCATCATCGATGTCTAGTAAGTCCGACGCTCCTGACATGTATTGGTGGAGGGCGTTCCCTACACTTCCCTTTTTATAATCCTCTTCAACAGCTTCCAAGTCATGAATGAAAAAACTGTTCAGTAGTGGATCAAAATCATTACTATGATCTTCTGGATTCTTTTTTTCTTTCTTCACCTTAACTGTGTGCGTACGGAGAGGGAGGTGGTATAACTCCGGTTTCCAGCTCAGTGTATTCTGCAGGGATTGTAAAAATTGATTCAATGCATTGCCATCCAAAGTTCCCTTGAGATGTTTAGCTGCTATATGCTGCATTTCTTCTTTGTACTGAGTGAATGCCTTAGACCAATCCTCGTTATGTTTTTTATCCTTTATTTTGCTTATACCAAACGGCATAGTAGGCAGAAAAAGACTGTCATCAATAAACGCGCCTTTGCTGTTCACTTCAATGACAGCCAGGGCGCTTTTTGCATTATTTGCATGGAGATTAGGGTGCAGTTCCTCTTCTCCAAAGGCTTCTTTGGCAAATTTCAGTTCTTCCTTTATATCGAATACACCAATAAATAATCTATGTATAAATGTGTAGGTATCGTCCTCTTGATAGTCATCCGACTTCCATGGAAGGGAGTGGTCATCTCTTATATCGATTATGTCTATATCGTTTCTTTTCGTATCTATCTCTATAGGCTCCAAAAATTCTACGTATTTCCAGGCTCTTAAGTTATTAATAATTTTTTGGGACATATGTATCTCCTTTATCTATGTTTAATCTTATTAAGGTATATATTTCTTTCTTTTACTTATGTTACCTCTTTTAAAAACAGCTGTCATTCTTTGATCACATGGAAAGAGTTAGGAAGTGTATGGTAATAGATAATAAAACGCTTTCAGTATTTTTGTCCTAAAATGAAAGTTTTTAAGAGTAAATTTTACCTAATAAAA